>NZ_MEBP01000063.1:0-62749 GCF_001722075.1 Salinivibrio sp. SS2
TTTACGTGTGGGTGTACGTTATAAACGACAACAGTAACGGGCTGCTCAGGCAGTATATTCCCAAGGGCACTGACCTGCGTGAAATCACAGAAGAAGAGGTGATGCAAGCTGTGGCCCGCTTGAATGCTCGACCAAGAAAATGTCTTGGTTTTAGGCAGCCTAGCGTTATCTTTAACAAGTTATGTCAGGCTGCAGACGAGAGTGTTGCACTTCGCAGTTGAATCCGCGGGTATCAATGTAATCATTATAAGGCTGGTAGTGGTAATTTAAGGTGCTGGTATATTCGCGATAATGATTATCCACTGAGGCGGCATACAGCGCGGCATCGTAGCTACCATACTTTTTAATTTTGTAGGGCGTTACCGATGGCATGGCTCCCCGTCGGTTTGCCCACGGTTTTCGCCCTTGGTCATCATAGCGCGTATGGCTGAACATCATATTGTGCGCGTCGGATTGGTAGCGAACTTTACCCAGCAAACTGTGTTGACGGTAGCCAGAGAAGGTAAAAACGTCACCGTTGCCTAGCTCGATATCATCGGCATCACGTCGAGAGCCATGCAATAGCACGGACCACCCAGAGTCAGACGCACCATAGGTGGTGACACTGCGCTTCCATTGATGGTTCACACTGTTGAAACCCGCTTGCGCCATGGCGCCAATCGACGAATCTGGATCAAGAAAGTCAGTGGCCTCTTTCGTTTCCATCACAAAACTGCCTGCGAAAGCGCCAAGGCTGGCGCGAACGTTATGGTCGCCTTTGATAAGGTGTACCGAACGTAGCAGTTGAGGGTCAAGAAAAAAGCTACCATAGCGATATTGTTGAAAGCCGACGGGGGCGCCATCGACACGGATCGAGAGCGCGGAAGGGTGTGAGAATCCCCAGACATTAATGCGTTCACTACCCGGGCGCGCGCCACCATCAAGTGATACGCCCGGCATTTTCATTACCAGCTCACCGATGTTGTGGGCTTGTTCGCGTTGAATATCATCCAGCTCTAACGTGGATTTTCCCGGAGAGATAAGGGTAATTGGGTGCTTTAGCTGCTCGCCTTGTACTTTGACGGTCTCAATCTCTTTGGGAACCGATGTGTCGTCGGTACTCGCGGCTTGGGCACTCATGGAAAGCGCTGCCAAGATGGCAAAGCGTAAAAGAGGATACTGCATGCTCATAAAACTTCACTGACGCATAAAAGCGCGCACTATACGCCTAACTCGTCAATCTGGCAATGCTAATGATAGTGATTATCACTTATTGAGCGAGTGGCGAATACAGCGACTTCGCAGTATGATGAGCCAAAATTAACGATAGGAACGGCTATGTTTACTGGGATTATTCAAGCGGTCGCGACCATTGAGCGTTGCCGCGATCAGGGTGGATTACGAACTCTGGATATCCGCTTCCCCGCTGGATTTTGCGAGGGGCTTGAAATTGGTGCCAGCATCGCTATCGATGGTGTGTGTTTAACGGTTACTGAGCAGCTTGATGAAACCTTGGTACGGTTTGATGTGATGTTGCAAAGCCTTGCCGTCACCACATTAAAAGCGGTAGACGTAGGCGACACGGTTAATGCTGAACGCGCGGCCAAAGAAGGGGCAGAAGTGGGCGGGCACCCGTTATCTGGCCATATTGATTTCAATACTACCGTTCTAGACGTTCAACAGATTGACGATAACTATCGCATTCGCGTCTCTGTGCCGCATGAATGGATGAAGTACATCTTCCCGAAAGGCTACATTGCGCTCAACGGGGCCAGTTTGACGGTATCTGACGTCAATAAAAACGATGGTTGGTTCGAGGTGTGGCTGATCCCAGAGACGCGTAGAATGACAACATTCGAGGCCAAACAGGCGGGAACAGCGATCAATGTTGAAATTGAACGCGGCACGCAAGTGGTGGTTGATACCGTGCGAGATGCCATTGACGAAAAGATGGGCGCGTTGATGCCTTTGTTTGAGCGATTTTTAGCCGCGCACAACGCCGATATCGATGCGATTGGCCATGCGGCGCAGCAAGCCTTGTCCAAGTCGGACGACCAATAAACCATGGTGTTTTCCGCACCGTTAGTAGGAGAGCCGAGGCTCTCCTTTTCTTTTGGTGAGATGTTGACCGATTTTACGTGGCGTTAACGTCATCCACTCCTCCGATCTGCTCAAATTGTGCGCGAACCTGCTCAAATGATGATGTGCTTAACAAAAATGTCAGCAACAATTCATCGATATATGCTCGAACGCTCATTTTTGTTGTTATTTTGTTTTCGAGATGATGAGAGTATGCAAAATGTTAGTGTGGTTTTGAACGTGTAACCCTACTAACAGTGACAAGGATAATCATCATGAACAAAAAAGCGTCGACTTTATTAGGAGAGTGCGTTGCCGAATTTATCGGCACGGGCTTGCTCATCTTCTTTGGTGTGGGCTGTGTCGCCGCCCTAGTACTGACAGGCGCCGACTTCGGCCAATGGGAAATCAGTATTGTGTGGGGCTTCGGGGTCGCGATTGCCATTTACTGTACCGCGGGCGTTTCGGGCGCGCACATCAACCCGGCTGTCACCATTGCACTGGCTGCTTTTCACGGCTTTGAAAAAAGCAAGGTCGTGCCTTATATCGTTTCACAAATGCTCGGTGCTTTTGCCTCGGCGGCACTGGTCTACAGCCTTTATAGCAACCTCTTTGTCGAGTATGAACTGGCCAATAACATTGTACGCAGTAGCCCTGAAGCGCTAGCCACCGCGGGGATTTTTTCAACCTATGCGCATCCTGCTATTTCCTTTATGGGCGCGATGGCCGTTGAATTTGTGATTACTGCAGTCCTGATGTTTGGCATCTTGGCGTTAGGTGATGAAAACAACGGTGCCGCGCGTGGGCCAATGAACCCATTGCTGATTGGTATCCTGATTGCGGTTATTGGTGGCTCACTAGGCCCATTGACCGGGTTTGCCATGAACCCCGCGCGTGATTTCGGTCCGAAATTCTTTGCTTACCTAGCAGGATGGGATTACGCCCTAACCGGTGCGCGTGATATTCCTTACTTTATTGTCCCCATCGTTGCACCAATCCTAGGTGCTTGCTTCGGTGGCTGGTTGTATCCAAAAGCGATCGCGCCTTATCTGCCTCAAGCGGGTCACGGCTGCACGATTCCAAATCAGTGTGAAGACGATGAAGAAGCACTGGTGCAGGCAAAAGAAACTGACGCCCGTGAAGTGAATGCATAAACAATACGGATGGCGCCGATTGGCGCCAAACCGACTAAAATAACAGAGAACAAAAGGATCATATTATGTCTGAGCAAAAGTACATCGTCGCCCTTGATCAAGGCACCACTAGCTCCCGCGCTGTAGTGATGGATCATGATGCGAACATTGTCGGTGTCTCTCAGCGCGAGTTTACCCAAATTTACCCGCAAGCAGGTTGGGTTGAGCACGACCCAATGGAGATCTACGCGACGCAAAGTTCAACGCTGATTGAGGTCTTAGGTAAGACCGGGATCCGCAGTGATGAAATCGCCGGTATCGGTATTACTAACCAGCGTGAGACCACGGTGGTATGGAATAAGGAAACGGGCAAGCCTATCTACAACGCCATTGTTTGGCAGTGTCGTCGTACCGCTGAGATCTGCGAAGAGTTGCGTGGTCGTGGGCTTGAGTCCTATATCCGTGATAATACGGGTTTGGTGCTTGACCCTTACTTCTCTGGTACCAAGGTGAAGTGGATCTTGGACAACGTTGAAGGGGCCCGTGAAGACGCTGAAGCCGGTAAGTTATTGTTTGGTACCGTTGATACCTGGCTGGTCTGGAAGATGACGCAAGGCCGTGTTCATGTTACCGACTATACCAACGCCTCTCGAACCATGTTGTTTAACATTAACGATATGTGTTGGGACCAAAAAATGTTGGACGAGCTGGGTATCCCCGCATCAATGATGCCAGAAGTACGCCGCTCTTCCGAAGTGTATGGTCAAACCAACATCGGGGGTAAAGGCGGCACGCGGATCCCGATTGCAGGTATCGCAGGTGATCAACAAGCGGCCTTGTTTGGTCAGATGTGCGTTGAGGCTGGCCAAGCGAAAAACACCTACGGGACGGGCTGTTTCTTGCTGATGAATACTGGGCAGGAAAAAGTCACGTCCAATCACGGCTTGCTGACGACGGTTGCATGTGGTCCACAAGGCGAACCTGCTTATGCGCTAGAAGGGGCGGTGTTTATGGGCGGCGCCTCGATTCAGTGGCTCCGTGATGAGCTAAAAGTGTTAGAAGACGCTCATGACTCTGAATACTTCGCGACCAAAGTCGATACGTCAAACGGTGTCTATGTTGTGCCTGCCTTCACCGGTCTTGGCGCGCCATACTGGGACGCATATGCTCGAGGAACTATCGTTGGCTTAACACGTGGTGTTAACTCTAACCATATTATCCGTGCCACCTTGGAAAGTATCGCTTATCAAACACGTGATGTGTTGGATGCGATGCAAGCAGATTCGGGTATCAAGCTTGCAGCACTGCGCGTTGATGGCGGTGCGGTGGCGAATGACTTTCTGATGCAATTCCAAGCCGATGTCTTGGATACCGAAGTGCATCGCCCTGAAGTAACCGAAGTTACCGCACTGGGTGCCGCTTATCTGGCGGGTATGGCTGTAGGCTTCTGGGACGGCTTGGACGAGCTAAAAGACAAAGCAAAACTGAATCGAAGCTTTGAGCCTCATCAGGACGAAGAAAAACGTAACCGTCGCTACCGTGGCTGGAAACGCGCGGTGAAATGTGCGCAAGCTTGGGCGTCGCTGCACAACGAAGACGAAGATTAATCCTCGTTACCTCTCCTCAAGGGCGCGCATTCGCGCCCTTTTTTTATCATTCTAGCTGTCGCTTTCATGCATGTCTTAACGTCTACAAAAACAGACTGATATAGACAACCTTCCCGTCAAAACGCGCTCGACGCTACGTAATAAGCCAGTATTTAGTTTACATATCATTCAGGCTGTTAACTATTATTCTACATTAGTCACAGACGATAGGTTTTTTTCGAACATTTTTAGTGACCGAAAACGAAAGTTGATATACAGTTAAACCCATAAATAAATGTTCGTTCGCTCAAAAAGGAACAAGGTCGACTAACAATGACTACGCCAACTACTCATAACGAAACTTTACTCGATATTCTGGTCGTCGGAGGAGGCATCAATGGTGCGGGTATCGCAGCCGATGCAGCAGGCCGTGGTCTGAACGTCGGCCTGTACGACGCAAAAGATTTTGCGTCAGCGACGTCTTCTGCAAGCTCTAAGCTAATCCACGGTGGTTTGCGCTATCTAGAGCACTACGAGTTCCGCCTTGTGTCTGAAGCCTTGGCTGAGCGCGAAGTCTTGATCAACAAAGCGCCGCACATTGCTTTCCCAATGCGCTTTCGTTTGCCGCACCGCTCCTATTTGCGTCCCGCGTGGATGATTCGTTGTGGTCTGTTTCTCTATGACCATCTTGGTAAACGCTCTACGTTGCCCAGCAGCCATAAAGTGAATCTGGCCAAAACTGGCTATATGAAAGACGAAATGAAGATTGGCTTCGAATATTCGGATGCATGGGTGGATGATGCGCGCCTGACATTGCTAAATGCGCAATACACCCGCGAGAAAGGCGGCGAAGTGCGTAACTACTGCCAAGTGGTCGCGGCAGAGCGTGAGAATACGATTTGGCGTGTCACCTTGGAAGATACCCACACGGGAGAGCGATTCGAGCGTAAAGCGAAAGCCTTGGTGAATGCGACAGGCCCGTGGGTTAAGCAGTTTTATGATGATAGCCTGCACGAGAAATCACCGCGTGGTATTCGTATGATTAAAGGATCACACATTGTGGTGCCACGCATTCATCAAGACCCACAGGCGTACATCTTGCAGAACAACGATGGTCGCATTGTGTTTGTGATCCCTTATTTGGATAAATTCTCGCTGATTGGCACCACAGACGTGGAACACAAAGCCGATCCGCGTGCGGCGAAAATTGATGATGCCGAAGTGGATTATTTGGTCGATGTGGTTAACCAGCACTTTACCAAACAATTGTCTCGAGACGATGTCGTTTGGAGCTACAGCGGTGTGCGTCCATTGTGTGATGATGAGTCTGATTCACCGCAGGCGATCACACGGGATTATACCATTGAACTGGAGCAACAGGGCAATCAAGCGCCGCTCGTATCGATTTTCGGTGGTAAACTCACCACTTACCGGAAGTTGGCAGAGTCAGCCATGCGTAAACTGGCGCCTTTCTTTGACAAGATGGGTCAGCCTTGGACCGCAAATGGTGCGCTACCGGGCGGCGACTTTAGCTGCACACGCGAACAGTTGGCAGCATCGTTTATGCAGCGTTATCCTTGGTTAGCGCAAGTGACGGCACAACGTTTTGCAGATACGTATGGCACACGTACACACCAAATGCTCGCTGGGTGTCAAAGTGAAGCGGACATGGGTCGTCGATTTGCAGACGGTGTGTATCAGGCTGAGCTGAACTATCTGATTAAGTATGAGTTTGTTCAGCATGCCGAAGATGCATTATGGCGTCGTACCAAACTTGGCTTGTATCTCTCCGAAGCGCAACAAGCCGCGATTGCGGATTATATTGAGCAACAGCGAGGCAGTGTGCGTACCGTGCCGCTCAGTGAAGCGAGCTAACGCGACCGGATTGCAACAAGACTCGAACTAAGATGAAAAAGGTGCCATGACGGCACCTTTTTTAGTTTACCCACCTGTCGGCTTGTCTATTTGTTTAATGGGTGCGTGAGCGTCTTGCAGATAATGTGCTGCCGAGTGATGCGGTAATCACCATACCAATGGCGAGCCACTGGCGAAGCGCAAGCTGTTCGTCGAGCACCAACAAGCCCGCCATTGCTGCCACGGCAGGCTCTAAGCTCATCATGACACTAAAAGTTTGCTTGGGCATATTACGAAGGGCAATCATCTCTAACGAATAAGGGATGGCGCTAGAGATCAACGCGACAGCAATCCCTAAAGGCAATAAATGCCATTGCAAAATGGCGCCATCGGTCGCGATATAACCGGCTGGTACCAGATACAAAGCGGCAATACTCATGCCCAATGCCACTGTGCCACCACCGGGCGCAAGGTTGCCTGCTTTTTGGCCAAAAAGGATGTAGCCTGCCCAACAACCTCCCGCAGCAAGCGCGTAGGCGACGCCAATCGGATCAAGTGCATCCACACCAGAAAGATCGGGTAAGAGGGTGATGACTCCGCCCACCGCTAAGATAACCCACAGACTATCACGCGCTCGCCGAATGGACAGCAACGCCACGAGTAACGGGCCAGTAAATTCAAGTGCTACCGCAATGCCAAGCGGGATCCGCTCAATGGCAAGATAGAGCAGTAACATCATGCCGCCAAGACAACTGCCGTAGACGATGATGGCTCGCCAATGTCGGCCTCGCGGCCATTGGCGCCAGGGCCGAAAGACAAGGCAGAGTAGCAATGCCGAAAAGCCGACACGTAATGCTGATGTGCCTACCGGACCTACCAGAGGAAATAGCTGTTTGGCAAACGAAGCGCCAAATTGAATGGCACACATTGCGCCAAATACGCTTAAAATCGCTATGAACAGTGCGGGAGCCTGCATAATTGTTCCTCCTTGCCCTCAACAAGGCTCACCTTAACATAGCGACATAAAAAAGCCGCCCTCGAGGAGCGGCGTTTATCGCTTTCATGGCAGAGTTAGAATTTCTGCTTGGCAGAGTCATAGGCGCTTTTTAGCGAACCGAGAGCTTGCTCTGCCCCTTGTTTTATTTCATCCCATGCCTCATCGCTTGCATCTTGCAATTCATCGATGCGCGTTTTCGCTTGTGCTTTGCGGGCGCGTAAATGCTCTATGGTTTCGCGATATTCCGCTTTTGCATGCGCGGAGGCAACATCAGCCTTTGCTTCAAGTTTATCAATTTCTTGGTTCCAGCTATGTAAGCGTTCATGGAACTTATCAATCATCTCTTGGCGGCGCATAACACCTCCTCGGTTAAGTCAGTGGCATTTGGTGACGCTTAACGTCATTGCTTATGCATTTTCGGTTATCTCAAGCTTATCAACGACACGTTCCACGTCTTGTGCGTTTTCCGCCATTAATATGGCTAAATCGCGGGCCGCATCGCTTTTCACCTCGCCAGAGAGTGTGGCAACGCCATCATCAACAGACACTTCGATGTTGGTGCCGCTGATGTCTGGGTCGAGTAGCAAGCTTGTCTTCAGTGACGCCGCAATTTTGGTATCGACCACGGTCTGGCCGAGATCGGCGGCTTGGCTTGCTTGTTGCGAGACAGTGAGTTCGTTTTTAACCCCGGACACGCCGTCTATTTTTTCGACCAATCCACTGGCCAAGCTTTTATCCAGCTCAGTATCTACTTGACCTGTGAGTATCACCACACCTTGCTCTACATCTGTGTCGATATCGAAATTATTGAGGTTTGTGTTCACCAACAGCATGGTTTCAGCTTTACCGTCAATCCAAGCGTCTTTGGCTTGATCTTGCCATTGATTGTTGCTGCTTGCATGCGCGCTTGTGGCACCCAGTGCAAGTGCAAATCCCATTGCGACAAATAAAGGATGAAATCGACCTTGCGGAGTCGTCTTCATTGAACCCTCCTTATTTGATGAATTTGAGCAACCTCGTGGTGTTGCTGAAAGAATCTATTGCGAAGGCCATGCCAAAATTGCAATTTCCTGAAAAATAAATAGTTTTTATTTTTTCTTGCTGAGAGCTAAGTCAAGCGAGCTGTAATTTTTACATATAAACCTGTAAAAATGACTTTCATTGTTGAGAGAGCTGTCCGCCTATGGCACGGTAACGAAACACCCATCAAGGAGGCTCGGTGATGTCTCGGATTTCTGTCGCGCTTTTGTTAAGCGAGCAAGATATAAACTGGATGAGCGACATACTGCGTCAGGCAGATGCCGACACGACACGAGTTACGGACGTGAAGCAGGGACTTCAGGCGTGGCAAGCCGCGCCTGCGGATCTGGTAGTGTGTGATCTTGATGAATTGGGAGACGATGCGGAGCTTATCTGGCAACGGATGGAACAATCACCTGACACCGAGTGGCTTTTACTCAGCCGTGGCGACCCGCATCCCGACTGGAATGCCAAGGCGCAACAATGTGTCGCGACGGTTTTTCGTCGGCCCGTGGATCCCGAGTTGGTTCAAGCGTTTATTGATGACACGCTGATGCAGCAAGGACAATCTTGTAGAGCGAGCAAACCGATATTGACGAGTCAAGCGAACCAGTTCGGATACTTGCTTGGCAGTTCAGCGCCCATGCGGCATTTGTACCGAGTCTTAAAACGGCTGGGTCCGACCGGTGCCAATGTATTGGTTGTCGGCGAGCGGGGTGGGTAAAGAGCATGTCGCGAAAACCTTACATCGATTAGGTTGTGACCCTAACGCCCCCTTTATGGCGATTAACTGCGGAGCCCTGAGTCCTGAGTTGATAGAGAGTGAGTTGTTTGGTCATGTGAAAGGCGCATTTACAGGGGCACACCAAGACCACGCGGGTATTTTTCATCAAGCAGAAGGCGGCACCGTCTTTCTTGATGAAATCACCGAAATGCCGCAGGCGCTGCAGGTAAAGTTGCTACGTGTGTTGGAATCCGGAGAATATCGCCCAGTAGGCTCGACACACAATCAACGCGCCAATGTTCGTCTTGTCGCGGCGACTAACCGCGACCCACAACAAGCAATCGCATCCTCACGATTGCGTGAAGATATCTACTATCGCTTAGCCCAGTTTGTGGTCAATGTGCCACCCCTTCGGGAGAGAGAGGGGGACATTGAGGCACTGACGACCCATTTTTTGGCCGAACTCAATCATCAATTTCACACCCAGAAGGGGATCGAACCTCAAGCGATAAAACGCTTAAATGCCCACCGTTGGCCCGGCAATGTTCGCGAACTCAAGCATGCGATTGAGCACGGCTATTTGCTTTGTGCTGAGACGATTTTGCCCGACGACTTACCGTCAGCGGTGATCACGCCTACCAACACATCGACGGCGATGATTTTACCCGAATCGCTTACGTTAGACGCGCTAGAGCGTTTAGCGATTACCCAAACCTTGGCCCGTTGTGATGGCAATAAAACGCGAACGGCTGAAGTGCTTGGCATTAGTCCTAAAACGCTATACAACAAACTGAATCAGTATCAATCAGTCTCTTCGTCCTCAACTGCGGGTGAAAGGATCGATAGCGATCGCGGCTGAATACGAATGTCGAGCTTGCGGTCGCGATAAATTTCCCCATCGATGACATAGTCGGTGGTATGCGGAAAGCGCACGGCGACATGGGTAGCCTGTTGGTGATGTGTGAAGCGACCAACGGGCGTATCGAGTAAACTGGTAAGGGCCAGCTCAGCGAGCGAGAGAACTGCACCAGTCTTGGTTGCCGATGGGGTCAACCAAGTGACGTCGAGCTTGCCATCCGCGTGATTGGGTTGACCACGGCCTTGGGCAAGCAAGGTCGTCATTGGGGCGGCATTGGCAATAACCATGCTGGTGGTTTCAATGGTTTGAGAGGGCTGCTTATCGATACGAATCGATAAGGTCATTTTGGTATTTTGATTTGCCGCACCCAATAAGCCTTGCAAATAGGCCCATTGCCCACTTTGGTTTTTTTGTTCACGCGCCGCATAGCGGATCATTTGCTGCTCAAAGCCAACACCTACAACCAATAACGCGACACGGCCATTGCAACGTGCGGTGTCGATGCGATGAGGGGTGCCATCGAGAATCACCTCACAAGCTGCATCAATGCTGAGAAATTTTGATTTGATCCCCCAAAGTGCATGACAAAGCGCATTGGCGGTGCCAAGGGGCAGTACCCCGAGCGGCGTGTCGGTGTTGACCAGCGCACGCGCTACCGCATTGACTGTGCCATCCCCGCCTGCGGCAATCACGACATCGGCATGGTGTGCCACGGCGCGACACGCAAGTTGATAGGTACGTCGATTGTGGCGAGTATGATGGACCACCACGCGATAGCCTTCGCCTAAATAGTCTTGAATATACCGTTTGTGCTTTTGCCACTTACCACCACCCGCTGCTGGGTTGGCGATAATCCAAGCAATGGGTCGATCAAGTCTTAATGCGCCGTCTTGCTGGAAGCGTGATAGTGCCCGAAATTGGCGCCGATTAAGCTGAGCTTTGGGACGTATTGAACGAATGCTGTTTAGCACGCTGTTGAGGTTTTTGTCCGGCTCTAGGGCCCATAAATATGCCGCAGCCACCATCACAGAGCGACCACGGCCTAACGCACAGTGCACCACCACGGTCTCGCCACGCATGCGTTGCTGATGGATCCACTGCAACGCTCGCATCAGTTGGCTACGGGAAGGATACGCATGGTCGAGGACAGGCACCGAGAGGTAACTGATTTCACGGGTCTCGCTAAAACTGTTTAAGCTCTCGAATTCAGCGGTCACGTCCAAAATGCCGCCAATGCCTTGAGTTTGAATGTAGTCCAGATCGTGACGAGTCAGCCGAGCACCAACATAAAGGCCGGATGCAATTTTTTGAATAGCAGGTTCGGTATCACGATGACGTGCCCAGCGATTATAAAGGTGCGTGCAAACGAAAAATGGCGCAAATACCCCATGGATGAGGGTTGGGAGTTGGCCGGTGTATCGCTTGCGGAAAAGGCGCGGCTGATTACGCCAGTATGCAAGACTCACGGCAATAAAGGCGATGCCACTCCAAAGCAGCAGTACATCGAGAGCAAGCCAAGGTGTCCAAACTGTGACTAAAATGAGCGCAGCGCCGATGAGCGCGTAGAGTGGGCCAACGATCACATGTTCTCCTTGCAGGCCATCCGTGTGCGTATCAGTATGATTCGCCTAGGTATCGTCAATGACGACTATAGCCTAGCAGGAGAGGAGATAGAAACGAAAACGGCACGCTATCATTGCGTGCCGTGTAAAGTCTCGTGTCGTTATAGACGGATTAAGCGTCTTTCTTTTGTGCTTGTTTCTTTTGCTTTTTCATCGCACGCCGCGCTTCGATAATGTGTTTCGCTTCGCCTCCGACGTGTTGCTCTCCGCGCTCGCGAGCCAGTTGCACTTGACGTTCGCGCTCACGAAAACGCGCTTTCTGCTCCTCGGTATGCTTGTCATGACACTTTGGACAGGATACGCCTTGCTCGTAGTGCTCGCTTTCCATATCGGCTTTAGTAATGGGTAGGCGGCATGCATTACACATCGCGTACGATCCTTTCTCGAGCGAATGATTTACCGCCACGCGGCCATCAAACACATAGCATTCGCCATTCCAAAGGCTATTACTCTCAGGCACTTCTTCGAGGTATTTTAGGATCCCTCCTTCCAAGTGATAGACCTCGTCAAAGCCTTTTTCCTTCAAAAAGGCCGTTGATTTTTCGCAGCGAATGCCACCGGTACAGAACATGGCAACTTTTTTATGCTTGCTTGGATCGAGGTGCTTTTCTACATACTCGGGAAAATCACGAAAGCTTTCGGTATGAGGGTTAACTGCGCGCTCAAAGGTCCCGATTTCAATTTCGTAGTCGTTCCGTGTATCAATGACCAGCACCTCAGGATTGCTAATCAGATCGTTCCATTCCGTCGGCTTCACGTAGGTGCCGACTGTATGGCGAGGATCAATTCCCTCAACACCCATGGTGACGATTTCTTTTTTCAGCTTTACCTTGGTGCGGTTAAAAGGTTGGCTGTCTTCAAAGGACTCTTTGTAGCCAATGTCCGCAAGGCGAGCATCGTTTTTAAACCAAGCAAACAGGGCATCAATTCCTTCACGGCGGGCGGCGACGGTGCCGTTAATCCCTTCTTTCGCGAGCAGTAGCGTGCCGCGTACTTGGTTTTTTTCCATCACCTCTTGCAGCGGGGCGCGAAGGTCTTGGTAGTCATCAAGGGTGACGAACTTATATAGCGCACAAATAACGTAGGCGGACATGTTGTTTCCTCTTGCTGGCTGGAGCGTAAATCCAGTGCATGGGTTGTGGGTTTAAAAGACGCGCGAAGTATAGCGAATGGCACTGGGGCTAAACACCGGCGAAAAGTAAGGTTAAACGTTTTGTGCCCGTGTTGTTTTGGATAGGTGTGGGTCGCTTTATTTATTTGTGTTCAAATCAAAGTGCTGCGGTAATTATTCATCCTAGTGCATTACTGATGAGATCAAAGTCACGTATTGGCTGGGTTTTGGTCGCGATGTTACGGATTTATCCGTAATTTGGATGGGTTTTTAGTCACGCCAGTAAGAATTTATTGCTTTATGGTCTAATTATTTTGCTGGTTGGCGTGCATCGACTAGGCCGGAGTCTAGAGAGCAAAGTAATTAGCCAAGCATCAAGAAAGGATGCGAGACATGATTGAAGAATGGATTAACGCCTTTGTAGGTTTTATCTGGGGAAAACCGATGCTGATCTTGCTGGTCGGTGGCGGATTGTTTTTCACTCTGTACGGAAAGCTCACGCCTTTTCGTTACATGGCGCACAGCGTCAAGCTATTAACCGGTAAAGTGGATGATGGCAGCGGTCATGGTGATTTATCTCATCGCAAAGCCTTAGCGGCCGCACTGTCGGGTACGTTAGGTCTTGGCAATATCGCGGGCGTCGCACTGGCGCTGAGTGCGGGTGGACCGGGGGCGGTTTTTTGGATGTGGCTCACCGCGCTACTGGGGGTATCGACCAAGTTTTATACCTGCACACTGGGAGTCATGTACCGCCACAAAGACGCCAAGGGAAATGTACACGGTGGCCCCATGTATACGGTTCAGCATGGGTTGGGCCCGAAGTTTAAATGGTTGGCGGTGATGTTTGCCATTGCGGGTCTGATGGGATTTGTGCCGTCATTTCAGATCAACCAACTTGGCGCTGTGGTGCAAACTCAACTGTTTCCGGGAGTCGCTTGGTTAGAGAGCAGTGCCTTCTCGTGGGGGATGGGTATTGTTCTGGCCGTGTTCGTCGGCATGGTAATTTGGGGTGGCCTTAAGCGTGTCGCTGACGTCGCTGGGGCTTTGGTGCCTTTGATGGCGGGAAGCTATATGGTCATGGCGGTAGCCGCGTTGGCGCTCAATGCGGAACGTGTGCCCGGTGTGTTCCAGTCTATATTTGCCAGTGCTTTTTCACCGGATGCGATGTTTGGTGGAGTACTGAGTGTGATCATCATCGGTGTGAGTCGTGGTGCCTTTTCTAATGAGGCAGGGATTGGCACTGAAGTCATGGCACACAGTGCGGCGAAAACCAACGAGCCCGTGCGTGAAGGTTTGGTCGCGAGCTTAGGTCCTATCATCGATACCTTAATTGTTTGTAGCTGTACCGCTTTAGTCATTCTCGTGACTGGTGTGCTCGATCAAGCTGAGGGTATGCAAGGGGTGAGTTTGACCATGGCGGCTTTCAAAGCGGCGTTTGGTGCACCAGGCGCGTGGTTGCTAGCGGCACAAGTGCTGATCCTCTCTTTTACCACCGTCTTTACCTTCTGGTATTACGGCTATAAGTGCTTTGTGTATTTGTTTGGCGAAAAAGTCGGCCAGTACTACAAGTATCTGTATCTCTCACTGGTCGTTCTGGGGGCAGTGGTATCACTGGATGTGGTGTTCTTGTTCTTGATCGGTGCGTACGGATTGATGGCGGTGCCGACCATGGTCTCTGGCCTATTGTTAGCGCCGAAGGTAAACCAAGCCGCAAAGGCCTATTTCAGTGGCCGACGTTATCAGTCGCATAGCGGATCACAAGCCACTAACCTTTGAATTAATTTAACAACCAAAAGGCTGCCTAGACGGCAGCCTTTTTTATTGCGGTGAGAGCCACAGGCGTGGTAGGCGAGTACTCGCGTTATCAATCGTCGAGTGGGGCGCCAAAGATATACTTATCTGCCAGTCCGACCATACGACCAATTTCTGGCTTAGTAATGGTGTCATTGGCACCAAGCTGTAAAGCTTTAGCGCGGTTGTCTTCACTCATGATTGAGGAGAACATTACGATGGGCATGGTTTTGTAGGTGTCATTATCGCGTAAGCGCTTGACCAAGTGCATACCATCCATGCGTGGCATCTCGACATCTGAGATAATGGCATCCACAAATTCAGTAATCGCCACACCTTCTTCTTTCGCGATTTTCTCAAACTCCATCAGCTTCTCAAAGGCTTCGCCACCGTCTTTCGCAGACAAAATATTGTAGCCCGCTGAACGTAGCGTATTTTCGATCAGGCTGCGGATAAAGGCAGAGTCATCAACCACCAATACGGTTTTTGCTTCTCGCTTTTTCGCACTGGTTTCGGAAATATTGACGCTGCGGTCTTGGGTCACGTCATATTTTTCCATGCTCAACTCGGGGTTGATGTCGGCGATGATTTTTTCAAAGTCGAGAATCATGATGAGGTTGTTGTTTTTGCGAACCACTGCGACCACACAGTCTTGTTCTCCGGCTTCTAGGAATTGACTGGGTGACTCTACCGCTTCCCATGAGATACGGTGAATGCGACTAATACTGTCGATCAAAAAACCGTTCGTCATGTTGTTAAAGTCGGTGACAATCACAAACTTATTGTCTTTCTCAGGGCGGGTTGGCACCCCTAGCCACCCTGCAAGATCAATCAAGGGAGTGAGTTTTTCACGAGAAGAAAACACGCCAATCATATGAGGCTGTGCATTGGGGTAATCGGTTGTTTCAGGCACTTGAATGACTTCACGGACTTTGGCGACGTTGATGCCGTAGTAACAGGTTTTAGTACTGCCGTCCGGAAGTTGTTTCATAAGGTGAAACTCGATGATCTCGAGCTCGTTAGTGCCACTTTCCGTCAGTATTGCGTTCTTTGATGGCTCGTCGTTCATGCCTACCACATTTCCTATCGATAACAGCGAAGATTGCTGACAAACACAGCGATAAAACCAGTATAAGCCTGTGATCAATAAAGCGACAATATTTGCCAAATAATCGAACGGCGTTCTGTGGTCTATCACGCTAAATTCGGCTTGGAAATCAGCGGTAAGTTACAGCTTAGTAACAAAAAAAGCCTGCACTGAGGCAGGCTTTAGTGGTTGGGACCATGTAATTGGAATTAAGGTAACGCGACTTCAAGATGATAGTTACCGATCATTTTTCCTTGGTCATTCAAGAAGCGCGTGTAGGAGAAGGGTTCAAGATCAATGGTCGTTGGTAGACCACGTACCACTTCATTCATCACCTTTCCGGTGATGGCAGAGGTCAACATACCGGTACGGAAATGCCCACATGCATTGAGGTAACCGTCAATACCCGGCACTGCACCAAGAATTGGCAGTTCATCCGGTGAGCCCGGACGCAAGCCTGCCCAGCAGCGCTTGATATTCATCTTTTTCAGCTCGGGGATAGACTTCATGGCGCCTTGTGCCAGCTGCTTGATGTACTTGATGTCTGTGGTGGTATCAAAACCACGCTCTTCGGTGGTTGAGCCAATCAAGACTTCGCCGTTATCTTTTTGAGCGATGTAACAATCACTGGTGGTTAAACAACCATTTAAAAGCTTCGGTAGCTTCTCAGAGACGATCACTTGGCCTTTGACTGGGAAGACAGGCATTGGCATGCCCGTTGCCCACAAGCTGAGTTTTTCCGCCCATGCGCCACCCGCGTTGATCATGGTGCCACAACCTAGCTTGCCGTTTTCTGTTTCAACCGCGACAACCCGGTTACCTTGTCTCACCACACCCGTAACTTTGGTATTGAGATATAGCTCGACACCGTTTTGCCGTGCTGCTTCCAAATAGGCCTCGTTGAGGCGATAGGGGTTGATTTGGTGATCCCCCTCAAACTCCATCGCACCAATTGCCGCGCGCGACACGTTAGGCTCTTGTGCGTGAAGGTCTTCTTGAGACACCCAGCGGACATGCTCTTGGCGATCAGGTATGGCGGCCGCAATGTGCTCGGCATAGAGTTTGTCGTACTTATCAAACATGACAAACTTCAGACCGGTACGCTCAAACTTAAAGTCCACACCGTGATGCGTCATCAGGTCATCATACAATGCCGGATAGAGCTGGTTAGACAGCATCGCCATATCGAAGAACGGCTTGGGCATAATGTGCGGTTTGATCTCTGGTGATCCACCTTCGCCGCTTTCTTGCATCTGCTTAGAAAGGGTTTTAAACAGGATAACGCCGCAACCAAGGCCGGTTGACTCGCCCATCGCCCATAGGCCACCGGCTGACGCACGTGAGGCGTTTCCGGGGTATTTATAGTCCACAACGGCGATGGATAAGTCGCGCTCGCGGCTTAAATGATAAGCCACCGATGCGCCGATCACGCCGCCGCCACAAATTACGATGTCGTACTGTTTCATGCGTCATCCTCCAACGCAGCAAAAGGAATAGGGTCGAGTGGGAATCGAGGGCGAATCAAAGGCTGAGGCGACGTCGTGCTCTCATTGAGTCGGTCGTAGCAATAGTGCGCACAAGTTTTTCCTTGGCAGTCACCCATGGTGACGCGGGTACGCATTTTCAACGTAATCACATCCTTGACGCCTTGATTGATGGCGTTATCAATGTCCGCCTTTTTCACTTGTTCGCAGCGACAGATCACAGTGTCTTTTTCCGGCAAGCTGAGCAGGCCTGGGCGACGATAGCCTGCCGTATCAAAGCCTTTACGGAAACGGTAGCTCTTTTCGATCTGATGACGCAGAGCCTTAAACTCATTATCAAGATTCGGCATTGAAATATTGCGTGCCTTCAGTGCTGAATATGCCGCAATCTTTCCTTCCAACATGGCGGCTTCTGCGCCGGCAAATTTTACGGTATCACCTGCGCAGTAAACATTGTCGAGGCTGGCTCGTTGCCACTCGTCCACCACGGGGATCGCCCCGCTCATATGATCGTACTGCATATCTAGCCCCATTAGTTGTGCGAGCTGAGAGCGTGCCGCGAAGCCGTAACCCACACCAAGTACATCAGCATCTATGGTTTCGGCACGGCTAACATCTGGGTGCCAATCTTTACTGTAGGGGGCAACCGTGACTTGCTCGACTTGGGGGTCACCCGAGGCTTTAACTACGCCCCAACCGTAATGCATCGGGATATGATGGCGTTTGAGATACATCATCATGGAGAGGCCATCTAGCGCGAGCTGTGGACGGTTAAGGAGGGCGAGCGTTTCACGTGCCAAGTCTTTGAATGGCGCCGCTTCATAGATACCCGCGATATCACAACCGGCTTTGTGAAGCTGACAAGCGACCAAGACAAGCAAAGGCCCTGTGCCGGTGATCACGCAGCGGTGACCGGGACGGACCAATCCGCTTTTTATTTGAAGTTGGATACCACCCAGAAGCATCACCCCAGGCATATCCCAGCCGGGAAAGGGAATGCTGCGCTCTTGGCAACCGGTGGCGAGGATCAATTGCTCATAGTCAATCGTTGATAGCGTGTCTTCATGGGCAGTGAGGAGGTGTTGATCCGCCATTGGCCCCAGTACCCGCGTCAAACTACGTAGGTCAATCAAATCCTGATGCTGGCGATATTGTTCGCGAAGGGACTGTGACGTGGCTTTCCATTTATCATCCAAATGAGGCAGCGCGTCAGTATCTCGCCATGGACCGCGGTAGACGACGCCACCGGGTTTGGGCGCTTCATCAAGAATAATACTCGCGACCTTGTGCTTGGCCAGTGTGACCGCGGCAGACAAGCCGGCAGGTCCAGCACCAACAATAACAACAGGTTTAGACATGGGTTTCTCCTTGCTCGACGGTACTGCTTTCAAGATCCTTACTTTCAACCACAATGTTGGCTTCAGTGCGGACATCCATATCCGGCTGGACGGCGACTTGGCACGCACGTTGTTTATGGCGGCCGTTGATTTCCAGCGTGCAGCAATGACACACGCCCATGCCGCAATAGGCACTGGCTAATCGGCCATAATCATTTTTAGATAGCGCACGGATATTGCTCGCAAGCAAGGTGCTTAGCACGCTTTCTCCAGCGATGGCAGGAACCGTCTCGCCATTGACACGGATCGAGAAGGTTTTGCCAACTGCATCGGTAATGTCTTGGGATCGTTTCATCGTTTTAATTTGCTCATTGGTATGTTGTCGGGACAGTGATGACACCCATTCCACCTGTTTAAGTGAAGGGACCTTATTGTCTTATTTGTTAGGCGAGGCGTATGTTATAGCCGAGTCGTGAAATGCGTGTTACTTTTTGTTGCGTTTTCGTTATTCCTCACAAAAATTAAGGAAAAATAAAAACTATTGTGATCACTATCATGATATCGATCTGTTTTATTGAGTGATGTGAAAGTGAATACTCGTTATGGAGGAGCACGTTCTATTGCGTGAAAGGATTGGCTGTGTCATCAATGAGTGATGAGGAGCAGTAACGGTGATAATCAGGAGACGCAAATGACGGGATCAGGATCTGAATGGTTGGAAGATGTAAGAAGGATGCGCGAGACGTTCGACGCGCAGAAAGCGCAAGCCTCTCAAGTACCATTTTTAGATTACCCTTATCGGCGAGATGCGCTACTGCGCTTGCGTCAGGCCATCAAGAAAAAGTCACCTGCGTTACAACAAGCCTTGAGTGATGATTACGGTTATCGAGCCCCCGTTGATACTGAAATAGCCGACATTCTTCCTTTACTGCACCAAATTGATTACACCCGCCGTCGATTAAAACGATGGATGAAGCCGCAAAAGCGGCGTACCGGGATAACTCTGCTGGGAACGCAATTAGTGGTGCATCAACAACCCAAAGGCGTAGTTGGGATTATCGTGCCTTGGAATTTCCCAATTATGCTAGCAGTCAGCCCCCTTATTTGCGCGTTGGCGGCTGGCAATCGGGTAATGCTTAAGCTTTCGGAGTTCACGCCTAACACCAATCGGGAACTATGCGCGTTAATCGCTGAGGTGTTTAGCCCAACTGAAGTGGCTGTGATTGAAGGGGAAGTGGAAGTATCACGCCGTTTTACCGAGTTAGAGTTCGACCATCTCTTTTTTACCGGCTCAACCCAGGTTGGACGACAAGTCATGCTGTCTGCAGCCGATAATTTGACACCAGTGACCCTCGAATTGGGAGGCAAGTCACCGGTGATTATTGATGATCAGATTGACATGGATGTGGCTGTGTCGCGGCTCATTTACGGGAAGTGTTTAAACGCTGGGCAGATTTGTGTTGCACCCGATTATGTGCTTTGTCCTGAACATCGCCAAGAAGCCTTTATCCACGCCTATCAACACGCGTTTCGAGCCCTCTATCCTGACTTTGAAACCAACCCGGATTACAGCCAGATTATTAACCAAACTCAAGCGACACGGTTAGAAGAAACACTCCAAGATGCCCTTGATAGGGGCGCGCGTCGCTGGTGTGCACTCGACCAGCAAGTCGTGCCGACCGCTGAAAACCAGCGCTGGCCGACCCAGTTACTGACTCAAATCACCGATGATATGCGGGTGATGCAAGAGGAGATTTTTGGCCCGCTCCTGCCGGTGGTTGCCTATCAAGACTTCTCTGATGCCCTGCGTTATATTCAGGCGCGTCCACGACCGCTCGCGTTGTATTTGATGAGCAATGACGCGAAGAAACGCACGCAAGTCACCACACAGCTTCACGCCGGCGGTATGGGTATTAATGAAACCTTGTTTCATGTCGCTGCCGAAGATGCGCCTTTTGGCGGGATTGGCGACTCCGGCATGGGGCAGTATCACGGAGTCGAGGGCTTTTATACCTTTAGTCACAGTAAGACCGTGCTCACTCGCAATAAATGGGACACCAGCTTTTTGGTTAAACCTCCTTACAACCGTTGGTATAAACGCCTAATGCGCTGGTGGCTGATGCGGTAAGTCTGCAAATTTGCACGATAAGGCGTTGCGATATGAGTGCTTTCCCCAGTTACTGAACGCATCACTAAACTTTTCCGAGAAATTGATCTATATCTTTGGTTGTTACATAACTGTTAATGATGGTGCGAAGCAACCAAAGGAGCGACACAATGGCGTTTTCAGTACAAC
This sequence comes from Salinivibrio sp. SS2, assembly GCF_001722075.1. Taxonomy (NCBI): domain Bacteria; kingdom Pseudomonadati; phylum Pseudomonadota; class Gammaproteobacteria; order Vibrionales; family Vibrionaceae; genus Salinivibrio; species Salinivibrio sp. SS2. Next base: position 20,960 of record NZ_MEBP01000063.1, read on the forward strand.
CCGATTCCATGTTGCCAGATATTGGCGATCATGAGCGCGCGATGGTTGAGCAAGAGGTAAAGCTCGCAGTGACCGATGTCAACGGACAATCGTTGGGATATTTGGCGATGGTGCCAGATGCGCAGCGCTTTCTGACTCTGACTCAAGATACCAACGAGGCCTTAAGCTTTATCAAGACGCCTTGCAGTGTTAACGCTGGTTATTACCAGTGGTCGTTTTTTTATGATGACGTCGAGTATGGTCTGGATTGTTTAATTGATCCGGACCGAAACAAGTGTCGACTTTACGCCAATGATCACGCCGCCGCTGCACCATCATGGAAGTTGGGCTATGACAAGGAACTGGGTCCTCTCATGATGGCAGCTCCTATCTCTGCAATTGGTCCCGGTACACGTGTTGCGGTGACATCCGAAGACGCGAGCGTACCCAATGTCCTTGTGGGCGCGCTCGAAGGCGGCGTATTAATTCATGAAGAACCAAATTAACCCTATCTAAATCAAGTTGTTAACTTTTTCTTCGCCAGCGCTATGTCGCTGGCTTTTTTGTTGGATCAATGCTCACTCTCTGTATACAAGATTGAATCAAGTTTCATCTCATTTGTGCAACATGTCAAAAATAACAGATCCCATATGTCTATTCATTGAGACATTTAGATCTGTGTCGAGCACGCGAATTCGCATTGTAAACAAAAGGTTAAATAAGTTGTAAATAACAATGTAGTCAATAATGCTGATGGATTGCACAAATAAAGCAAATCTCACTACAGAAAAAATGCTTTTTGATGCATAGCTTTATAAGCGTGCTTGTTGTTTTTTGTAGGCAATTATTACTTTCTACGTTTAACCATTGTAAGGAATACAATATGTTAAAGCATGTTCTTAGCTGCTGTATCGCATCTGCGCTCGTGACTGCTTCGCCCTCTGTGCTCGCAAAACAAGAGGAAAGTAAACAAGCGATTTCTCAGCAGCAAACGCTAGCACCATTAGTGGTTGCATCAGATAAGCAGGGTATTGAGGACCAATACATTGTGGTGTTTAAGCAACCAATGACACTCAGTGATGACCCACAAGCGTTAAAAACCTTCACACAGCAAACGGTTTCCAGCATGGTCAACCAACACTCAGTTAAGGTTGAGAAAGTGTTTGATCGCTCGTTGAGTGGTTTCGTGGCCAAATTAACACCAGAGCAATTGCGTGCGCTACGCATGGATTCACAAGTTGATTTTATCGAACAAGACAAAACGATTTCCTTGGACCCGGTAATCACCCCAAACGCGAACCAGAGCAACCCAGTTTGGGGGTTGGATCGCATTGACCAACGCAACCTGCCTTTGGATAACAATTACAGTACCAACTTTGATGGCACAGGTGTGACCGCGTATGTAATTGACACTGGCGTGACAACGTCACATGTTGAGTTTGGCGGTCGTGCTCGCTCTGGCTATGATTTTGTTGATAACGACAATGACGCCTCAGACTGTAACGGTCATGGTACCCATGTGGCCGGTACTATCGGGGGTAGCCAATATGGTGTTGCCAAAAATGTCGACATCGTTGGGGTGAGAGTCCTTAGTTGTAGCGGCTCAGGTTCAACGTCTGGGGTGATTGGCGGTGTTGACTGGGTGGCAGCCAACGCCAGTGGACCGTCAGTAGCAAATATGAGCTTGGGTGGCGGTGTATCGACCGCACTGGATAGAGCGGTTGCCAGTGCCGTGCAATCGGGTGTGAGCTTTATGTTGGCAGCAGGGAATTCCAATGCCGACGCCTGTAACAGCTCACCGGCCCGTGAGCCAAGTGGTGTGACTGTGGGCTCTACCACTAGTAGCGATAATCGCTCAAGCTTCTCAAATTGGGGAAGTTGTGTCGATGTGTTTGCGCCGGGCTCTCAAATCAAGTCAGCATGGTATGACGGTGGTTATCGCACCATCAGCGGTACCTCCATGGCGACCCCTCATGTTGCGGGTGTTGCGGCTTTATATTTGCAAGAAAACAGCAACCTATCTCCTGCACAAGTAGCAAGCTTGATTAGCAACCGCGCCAGTGTGGGTAAGATCAATGACACGCGCGGAACGGTTAACAAATTGCTCTATAGCCAAGCTGACAGTAGCTGTGAGCCGGATTGTGGTCCAACGCCGGATCCTAAAGATGAGCTTAAAAATGGTCAGCCGGTCACGGGCATCTCTGGTGGGCAAGGTGCGCAACGCTTTTTCTACGTGGATGTAGAAGCCGGTCAGCGCCTTAGCGTGAATATCAGCGGAGGGTCGGGTGATGCAGACTTATATGTTCGCTATGGCGCCAAACCTACGCTATCGAGCTGGGACTGTCGTCCATACAACTATGGCAACAGTGAAGTGTGCACCGTGCAGAGCACCCAGAAGGGTCGTTATCATGTCATGCTAAATGGTTATACCGCCTTTAGCGGTGTGAGCGTTACGGCACGATATTAGTAGCCGGTGCGCGCGGTTGGCGCGACCATGATGACTTATACCGAATAGACAGCGCGGCGATTGCCGCGCTTTTTTATGAGCGCCTATTAGCTGTATTGGGTTAGACAATCACACAGTAACGAGATAAAGCCTTCACGGTTGACCTTCATCGCCACATCAGCGTTAGCGGCATGACCGGTCACTCGATAGCGATCAACCACAGTCATTCCAGTGGTGAGTTTGCCTTGTGTTTCTATATCCACCCATACGGATTCACAATCGAACAACTCAGGCTTGATAAGCCAAGCAATCGTACAAGGATCGTGGAGGGGAGAGCCGTCGAGTTGCCACTTGGGATCGCGGTGATAACGCATAAAGAATTCCAGCCACCCCGCGACGGTCTGTGCCACGGGGTTATCAATGGCGCGGATAGTGGCAACGTCGGCATCTTTGACCAAGGCTTGATGGGTCACATCCAAGCCAAACATGGTGATAGGGATCCCTGAATGAAACACACGGTGAGCGGCTTCAGGGTCAACATAAATATTAAACTCGGCAGCGGGGGTCCAATTCCCCAATGTGGCCCCTCCACCCATGAGAACGATACGCTTGATGCGATTGGCGAGGTGGGGATAAGTGGCAAGCAGCAGCGCGACATTGGTTAGCGGACCGGTGGCGACGACGGTTATCGGCTGATGGCTAGCTTCTAACACGCGAGCCATCACACTGATGGCATTATCGGGTTGAGCGTCCATCGCGGGTGCAGGAAGTTCAGGGCCATCAAGCCCTGACTCACCGTGGACATTATTCGCCACCACAAGGTCGCGCAGCAGGGGCTTATGGGCTCCCCCTGCGACAGGAATGTCGTGGCGATTTAATAAGGTGAGGATCCGTCTAGCGTTGTAGAGCGTCTTATCCAGCGTCTGATTGCCGGCACAGGTGGTAATGGCCTTAATAGTGAGCTGATCGAGTGCACAAGCCATCACCAGCGCGATAGCATCATCGTGTCCCGGATCGCAATCAATAATAATAGGTTCACCCATTGCACACTCCTTTTTATTGTGTGTTTGGTTGTGGTGTTGCGCGGACTGGCGTTGGTTGCGATTGTGCTGATTAGGACCAGCCGCTCATTTCATTATTTAGTCACGCTACGTGTGATTTGGAGTGGTGACTGTGAGCCAGCTCGTCCTATTGAGGATGGATGGGTGAGCTTTGTAACAGATGAAAAAGATATCATCAAAAAACGTGATTCTTAACATAACAATATGTCAACATGCTATGAACTAAAATGTGGTAGTTACATCATTTTGCAAACAATTCAATCAATCTAAACATTGTTAATAATTTGGTTAATTATTCTGAATAAAATACATTATATCAGATGAATAATTTGGTTATTAAAAATAATTCCAGTTTATGTGACAAGTTTTTAACAAAACAATTAGTACATATATCTATTACATCTGTGTGATATATCCGGTCGAACTCGCTACTATGCAACCGCACAAAATATTATAAATAAGAGAGTTTGACGTGAACCAAACTATAGAAGTCTCCGAAAAGAGTGTATCCACTCGTTGGACCCAACATGACACCCACTGGGCGCTCAGCCTTTTTGGTACCGCTGTCGGTGCTGGGATCCTGTTCCTTCCCATTAACCTGGGTATGGGTGGGATCTGGCCGTTAATCATCATGGCGGTACTTGCTTTCCCCATGACCTTTATGGCACACCGCGGGCTTGCACGTTTTGTGCTCTCCTCTCGCCATAAAGATGCAGATTTTACCGATGTGGTCGCCGAGCATTTTGGTGCCAATGCGGGCCGGATGATCTCGGTGTTGTATTTCCTTTCTATCTTCCCCATTTTATTGATATACGGCGTCGGATTAACCAATACGGTAGACAGCTTTTTAGTCAATCAACTGGGATGGGTATCTCCTAATCGTATCTTATTATCCGGTGTGTTAGTGGCGGGCATGATTGCGATCATGCTGGGTGGAGAGCGCCTCATGTTGCGTGCTTTCGCCGCTATGGTGTACCCCTTGGTGGCTATTTTGGCGTTTTTGTCGTTTTATCTTGTGCCATCGTGGCAAACGCCTAACTTGAGCCTACCGCCGATGGGTGAGCTAGGCATTAACCTGTGGCTTGCGGTCCCTGTGGTGATCTTCTCGTTTAGTCATGCAGCGGCGATTTCAAGTTTTGCTAACATTCAGCGTCGCCACTATGGCAATGACGCGCAAGGCAAGTCAGAGCAAATTCTTAAGCGCGCAGGCGTGATGTTAGTTGCTTTTGTGCTCTTGTTTGTATTCTCGTGCGTGCTGACGCTCACGCCAGCACAAATGGCGGAAGCGAAAGCGCAAAATGTGTCTGTGCTTTCTTACCTTGCTAACGTCACCCATAATCCCTTTATCGGTACGCTGGGGCCGCTTGTCGCATTCATTGCGATCACATCGTCGTTTTTAGGGCATTTCCTTGGCGCGCGTGAAAGCTTGAATGGTTTGGTAACCAAACATAGCAAGCTGACCTACAAGCAAGCGGATAAGCTGGGTGTTGTGGTGATGTTCTTTGCCATCTGGTGGTGTGCGGTGATTAACCCCAGCATCCTCGACATGATGGGCGCATTATCAGGACCTGTGATTGCGATGATCCTCTTTATCATGCCCACTGTCGCGGCCTACAAAGTCAAAGCGCTGGCACAGTATCGCGGTAAAGTCGGTACTTACTTTATCTTTGTGACCGGTATGCTGGCGATTTCTGCGTTACTCTATAACCTGATGGGCTAAGTCAGTACGCTGTCGCCCGATGAAAAAGCGCCTTCGGGCGCTTTTTTATTAGCTTTACTTATGTATTTCTAGTGAATTTCTTATCCGAAGCGATTTACGCACATCCTTTAGTAGTGACAGATAAACTTAATAAAATCAGCCGTTAGTGTCACATTCATCACTCTTTAGTTTGGCTTAATTTGTTAGGTTTTGAATCAGCCCATATTATGTAAATCCTATCTCTCTTCTTACACAATAGTTTGATAATTATCAACTTTCGTTTCCGTGTCTGCCTCGATGATAAGCCCAATGTTGATTGAGCATGAGGGCGGTTTATGACACATCCAACCGAAACAGACAGACAAGTGACATGGGGATGTTACTTGGCTCTGGTCTTTGCGATCGTTTTTTTCTCGGGATTGTTACAATCCAATCAATGGTACGGCGTGTTTGATTTTACCACCTTGAACGGATCCTTCGGGCAGGTGGCTTATCAAGCGACAGCGGCGGCCGATGGGTCGGTGGAGGTAGCAACGACGTCACTTCGCGGTAAAGGCGGGAGTGGTGCACGAGACGGTTTTATTTTTGCGCTGACCCTTATTCCTACAGTGATGTTCGCACTCGGTATGATCAGTGTGCTTGAGCACTATGGGGCACTTGATGCGGCGCGCAGACTCTTAACTCCGCTATTGAAACCAGTATTGGGCATTCCCGGCAACTCAGGATTGGCATTAATTGCCTCTATGCAGAGCACAGATGCGGGGGCGGCGATGACGCGTCAGCTCAAAGATGAAGGGTACTTGACCAAACGGGAAACGGATGTGTTCACCATGTTTCAGTTCACGGCTGGGGCAACCATCGTCAACTTTTTCTCATCGGGTGCGGTGTTGTTTACTCTGACGCTGTCAGATGGCTCGTTGGCCGTGACCTCGTCGATTGGTCTCGCGATTGGTGTGATCTTCTTGTTTAAGTTCATCGGCGCCAATGTATTTCGTGTCTACCTCAATATCACCGAGGGTAAAGGGCCACAGCGAGATACGTCTCAATCCTATCAAGAGGAGCACGCGTCATGACTCATTCTTCCAGCAGTAAACCCATGATCACCGACATCTTTGTCGAAGGGGCAAAAAAAGGTTGGCACATTGCGACGACGTCGACGGTTCCTAATGTAGTCATGGCGTTTGTGATTATCAAGGCGCTCCAAATTACCGGGTTATTAGGCTTGATGGGCGAGGTGTTTTCGCCTGTGATGGCGGTGTTTGGCTTACCCGGCGAAGCGGCTGCCGTGCTAATGGGGGCATGGATGTCAATGGGAGGCGCGGTTGGTGTGGTGATCACCTTGTTTGACCAAGGCATTCTCACCGGCAGCCACATTGCGATTTTGGTCCCCGCCATCTATTTAATGGGCTCACAAGTGCAATACATCGGCCGAGTGATGGGCCCGATTGGTACCGAAGGCCGTTATATCCCCATCATGGTTGGTATTTCGATTCTCAATGCTTTTGGTGCGATGTGGGTAATGAATCTTTTACTTTAGGAGGCATGATGATGTTTTCTTTGCAACGCTACTTGGATGAGTTAGCGCCTCTGGTGAACGTCGACTGTGGCACGTTCCAGCGCGACGGCATTGAGGTGATTGCATCCTTGATGGCTGAAAAGTATGAACAAATGACAGGCTGGCACATTAAGCGTGTAGATTGTGGTAAGGCAGGGGTTGGATTGGAGATCCGAAACCAGCCCACCGACCCGCATATTGATGTAATGATGATTGGCCATATGGATACTGTGTTTCCAAAAGGTACAGCAGCTGAGCGCCCGATGCATGTGGAAGAGGGCTTTGCCTACGGCCCGGGTGTATCCGATATGAAATCGGGCTTGTTGAATATCGTGTATGCATTGCGCGCATTGCCGCACGCTGAACGTGATGCACTCAGCATTTGCATTTGTATGAATCCCGATGAGGAAGTGGGCTCGATACATTCTAGTGACTGGCTGGCGTCCGTTGCACGCGATGCACGTTATGTGCTGGTGGCAGAGGCAGCGCGGGCTGATGGTGGTTTAGTGAAAGCGCGTAAAGGCATGGCACGGTATAAAATAGCCATATCAGGCCGTGCGGCGCACGCGGGGAATGAACCAGAGAAAGGACGTAGTGCGATCACAGAGTTAGCGCACTGGTTGGTGACGCTTGATAGTATGAAAGATCTTGAGGCTGGCACCAGTATTAATGCGGGCGTGATTGAAGGCGGAACGGGAGCGAATATTGTGGCCGCGCATGCATCGGCATTGGTTGATATTCGATTTTGGGATAACACAGCCTATGATGCGCTCGATCAAGCCATTCAAGCCCGCGCTTCTCATCCTTACACGCCTGATGTCACCATTGAATTGGTTCGCGAAGCTTATAAACCGGCAATGGTTCCGACGCCTGAAACAGAGCACTTGATGGATCTTGTCGAAGCGGCTGCATTTGATGAAGGTGTTCCAATTCATTGGAAAGCGGTAGGTGGCGGATCTGATGCGAATAATACCGCTGCCATTGGGATCCCCAGTTTGGATGGTTTTGGGCCAGTTGGGGCGAATTTTCACAGTGACGACGAATACCTTCAACTGGACTCGGTGGAACCCAGAATACGATTGCTCACCCGTGTACTGTCTCGGCTCGCTGAGCAAAAAAATCACTAGTTACCCCGTCGGCGGCGACAAACAGGTGGCCGCCTTTTGCTCACTGCGTGCAGCGTTATCTCACCGTATGAGGACAATCGTCGTAACGGCTAATCAGAGCCAGTTTTGCGGTTAAATAACATTGAGTACGGCGCAGTGCTTGCCTTGCTTTTTGGCTTGGTACATCGCTTTATCTGCTGCGACGATCTCGCTATCGCTGAGCCCATCAGGATAATAGGCCACGCCTAGGCTGATCGTCACAGGCATGGGATGATTAAAGCGCGCGAGGCTTTGTCGCGCAATTTCATCGCACAATAACCGCGCTTGTGATAGTGCTCGTTCGGCACTGGAAAAGGGATGAAGAACCCCAAATTCCTCACCGCCAATACGTGCAAGGACTGCATCATTGGGCAGCAGACTTTTGGCTGTTTCTGCGACAAAGCAGATCACCTCGTCACCATGTGCGTGACCAAATCCGTCGTTAAAGGCTTTGAAATCATCAATGTCAAAGACCATCAGTGCCATGTTTTTTGGCTCTCCTTGTTTGTCTTTTAAACACTGATAAAAAAAGCGTCGGTTATATAGCTGTGTCAATGAGTCAGTGACGGCTTGTTCTTGAAGCTGGCCATTAGCGATTTGTAGCGCGCGCGTTTTTTGGCGAACATTACGTTTAAGCAGCAAAATATAACTGACCACGATCAAGACGCCGAGAGTGATCAGTGTGGGAAACAGGTAAGCGGGATAAACGGTCTCAACGTCATAGTAAACCCAACGGTTGAGGAGTTGGCGTTTGGTATCATCATCCAGCCAGTTAAATTTATTACTTACTTGATTGAGCAAAGCCGTATTGCCTTTGGCAAATCCTGCATATAGGGTCTCGGTATAAAGATGGCGAACCGGAATAAAAAGATTTTGATTGGTGGTGGTGTAAAGATGATAATTCGCGACTTGTAAATCAGCGACGAAAGCTTTTAGCTCACCGGATAACGCCGCATCAAGCATTGCTTGGTTGTTGGGGAAAAGGCGTAATGAAACCAAAGGAAATGCCGTTTCCATAAACTCTTGCTCGTACCCACCTTTTACCACGCCAATCACATTGTCTGTTTCACCAGCAAGCACATAGTCAGCGGATGTGCCCATCATGGATTGACTGAAAAAAACCTGTGTGTCGATGGCAAAAAGCGGCGTGCCGAAATCCATGAATGTGAGGCGTTCTGGCGACTGCAATAAGCCTGCGTGTACATCGGCTTGCCCAGAGCGCACTAAGTCAATGGAGGTTTGCCAATCGGTCAGCAAAAACTCAATATCATAGCCATTGCGGGTACCGAACTCTTGCCAAAAATCAATCAAAATACCTTTGGGCTCTTGGTTGCGGTCAAGATACGAAAATGGCCGCCATGAATGAGAGTTAGCCACTTTTAGCGTTGGCTTTTTTGCCTGTTCTGTGTCGCTATGAGCCGCAAAGGACGCTGGGCTCGACAAGATGGCCAAACAGAAGACTAACGTGAAAACGACGCGCTGGGACCACAGCAAGTAAGCACCCGGCTTCCACATAGATCCTATCCTTATCTTAAGAAAATCTGACTCACCACAACATGGATGAATGCACTATAAACAGTATATGAACAAAATGAATACTTGGTGGAGAGGATTGGCGTTTATTGGTGGCGCTATTCACAGAAGGAAAAGAGGCAGGATGAAATGGAAGGGCGATGGCCCACGCAAATGCGGCGGGCCATCGGTTTAGTTAAGCCGCTACGGCTTGGACGAGACGCGCAATCTCGTCCCATTTTTTAGCATCAATGAGCGTCGCGGGCACCATCCAAGTGCCACCGCATGCCAGCACTTTGGGTAAGGCGAGATAATCGCTCACATTCTCTTCACTCACGCCGCCGGTTGGCATAAAACTGACGGGATACACCGCGGAGAGCGCTTTTAACATCGCAATGCCGCCTGACGCTTCCGCGGGGAAAAACTTCACGGTATCCAGCCCAAGCGACATGGCTTGCTCGACTAAACTGGGATTGTTGATCCCAGGGATGATAGGAATACCACGCTGTTGGCAATGTTCTACCGTGATGGGATTCAGTCCAGGGCTAACAATAAAGTCCGCTCCCGCATCTATCGCGGCGTCGACTTGCGCGGGTGTGAGCACTGTTCCGGCACCAATCAGCATCTCGGGATACGCATCGCGCATTTGACGGATAGCGTTTGCGGCTGCATCAGTACGAAAAGTAATTTCGGCGCAGGGTAGGCCGTTATCGACCAAGGTTTTGGCGAGCGGTACGGCATCTTCCGCATGATTAATCGCAATTACCGGCACGATACGTATCGCCTTAAGGCGTTGATTCAGGTCAGTCATGAAGATCCCTTACAGTAAAACGCTTAACAGCGCTACGATAACAAACGCGATGGTTCCGAGCAGGGTTTCCATCACAGTCCAAGTTTTAAGTGTGGTTTTTTCATCCATTTCGAGCAGGCGCGACACCAACCAAAAGCCCGAGTCGTTGAAATGCGATAAAACGGTTGCTCCACCTGCAATCGCAATGACAATAAAACATAAATCCAATTGAGATAAACCCACAGTATGCGACACGGTGGGCGCAATGAGTGCCGCCGTAGTGGTCAGCGCGACGGTGGCGGAGCCTTGTGCAACGCGCAAGCAGGTGGCAATCACGAACGCGGCCAAAATGATTGGCATACCCGTGTCTGATAGCATGGTGGCAAGTGCCTGACCGATACCGCTCGCGCGCAAGACACCCCCAAACATGCCGCCGGCGCCGGTCACCAAAATGACGGCACAAATTGGTGCTAACGAATCAGAGCACAGCTTTTCCATTTTACTCTTACCCAGCTTTTGGCCGAAGACCAGCAAACAGGTCAATAGGGTGATGAGCAGTGCAACGGGTGTTTTACCCAGCATACGCAAAAAGCCGACCCAAGCACTCTCCCCGTTGACTATACCCGCCACGCTCAGCGCGTTCAGGCCAGTATCAAGGAAAATGAGCAGCACTGGGAGCAATAAAGTCATTAATACAGTTGAAAAGGCGGGGTAATCCTTTTTGCTTTTAAACATGACTTCGGTGTTTAAAAACGCTTTCGCGAGGGGGATATTGAATTTCTTACCCGCATACAAGCCAAATAAATACCCCCCTAAATACCAAGTGGGGAGCGAAACCAGTAGCCCGACGACGAGAAGCAGACCCATGTCGGCGCCGAGTAAATCGGAGGCAGCAACCGGACCGGGATGTGGCGGAACGAAGGTATGCATAACCGCAAACGCCCCTGCGACGGGAAGAGCATACTTTATGGGGGAGCCACCTAAGCGTTTCGCGACACTAAACATGATGGGCATCATCACAATTAGCCCCGCGTCAAAAAAGATAGGAAAACCGAACAGTAACGAGGCGATCCCGAGTGCAAAGGGAGCACGCGCTTCGCCAAACCGAGCGATCAGGGTATCGGCGAGCACATTCGCACCACCGGTGACTTCGAGGAGCTTCCCGATCATCGCGCCAAGCCCGACCAGTAAAGCGACCGATGCTAGGGTGCCGCCAAAGCCGCTCATCATGGTTGGTACCACCTTATCGACAGGGATCCCTGTGGCCAATGCGGTACCTAAACTGACTAGCGTAAGTGATGCAAACGCATGCACCTTCAGCTTCATTATTAGGAGTAATAACAGTGCGATAGCGCCCAATGCTATCAAGAGTAGGGTAGTGGGTTCAGGGCTTTGTGCGAGTAGTTCCATGGCTCACCTCTTCCGACCAGGATGTTTGTGTCAAACTTCACAAATCTCATAGTTACCGGTAACATGTTACCGGTAACCACACTAAGATAAAGACAATTATTGAATGCGTTATCAAAAATGAGATCTGGTTAAAATCTCGCTAAGGAGTCGGTATGGCAATTGGCAGTGTGATTGTGATGGGCGTCAGTGGCTCGGGAAAAAGCACCCTAGGCGTGAAATTGGCAGCGCGCTTGAAGGCCAAATTCATCGATGGTGATGACCTGCATCCACGGGCAAATATCGAGAAAATGGCAAGTGGGCAGCCGCTTGATGATGATGACCGCACGCCATGGCTATGCCGGATCCGTGACGCTGCTTTTAGTCTCGAACACAAACAAGAATATGGGGTGATTGTATGCTCTGCCTTGAAGCGTCGTTATCGCGATCTCATTCGTGAGGGCAATCAGAACGTCACTTTTTTGTTTCTCGACGGCGATTATGCACTGATCCTCGCAAGACTCAGAGCGCGCAAAGGGCATTTTATGAAAACCCATATGCTGGATAGCCAGTTTGCGACGTTGGAGGCGCCGGGTGACGATGAGCCTGATGTTGTCCGCGTTGCCATTGATGCAGACATCGATACTGTGGTGACACGTGCCGTGCACGCCCTAGTAGCCATGGAGGATCGGAAATGACACACCCGACTTTAATGGCCGTGACAGAGGCGTTACGCCAGCGCAGCCAACCGACGCGCACCGCGTTTTTGCGTCAGACTCAACAGCAAGCTGATACAGGGAAAGCGCGCACCACCCTATCTTGCGGCAACATGGCTCACGCCGTGGCGGCGTCGTGTCAACAAGATAAACAACATATGCTGGATATGACCACCGCCAATGTGGCGATTATCAGCGCCTATAACGATATGCTTAGCGCGCACGCGCCCTATGCTCACTACCCTGAACAAATCAAAGCGGCGCTTCAACCTTTGGGCCACACGGCGCAAGTCGCAGGCTGTGTGCCCGCGATGTGTGATGGTGTCACACAGGGCCAGCCGGGAATGGAAATGTCCTTGTTTTCACGTGATGTGATTGCTCAGGCAACCGCGATATCGCTGAGTCATAACGTATATGATGCAACATTGCTGCTTGGTGTCTGTGATAAAATTGCCCCCGGGCAATTGATGGGAGCGCTCGCTTATGCCCATTTGCCGACCTTATTTGTACCCTCCGGCCCAATGGCCTCGGGGACAAGTAACGAAGAAAAAGTCGCGGTGCGTCAAGCCTATGCGGCAGGCAATCTTGGCAAAGAAGCTTTATTGACCATGGAATGCCAAGCTTATCATAGCTCGGGAACCTGTACTTTCTATGGCACGGCCAACACCAATCAACTGGTGCTTGAAGCCATGGGATTGATTCTTCCCGGTGCGGCTTTTGTCGACCCCAACTCAGCATTACGCCAAGCTCTGACCCGCTATGCGGCAACAGCGTTAGCTTCCCAATGTGCGGGAAGTACGAATTACCGACCACTCGCCGATGTGGTGACCGAAAAAAGCGTGGTAAACGGTGTGGTCGCGTTGTTGGCCTCGGGCGGCAGCACCAACCATACGATTCATTTGGTGGCGATGGCGCGTGCCGCTGGCATCATCCTAACCTGGGAAGATATGGATGCACTTTCTCATGTTGTGCCCTTACTGGCTCGGGTCTACCCCAATGGACCCGCTGACATTAATGCCTTTGAGGCGGCAGGGGGCGTGCCCACGCTGATGGCGCATCTGCATTCGCTTGGGTTACTGCATGCGGACACTGTGCCTGCTATCGGCCAGTTTAGCGACCAGCTGACCACACCACGATTAGATAAGGGGCAGCTTGTTTGGGAAACTGCCACCCCATCAACCGATACAGCGGTCATCGCCCAGCCCGGTTCACACTTCAGTGCAACCAGTGGTTTGCGCATGCTGTCTGGCAATATGGGTAATGCAGTGATCAAAGTCTCTGCCGTGGATCCTGAGCACCGTGTGGTTTGTGCGCCCGCGCGGGTGTTTGATTGTCAGCACCAAGTCGAGCAGGCTTATCAGCGTGGTGAGCTCAACCAAGATGTGATTGTGGTGGTGCGTTTTAATGGCCCCGCCGCGAATGGCATGCCAGAGCTGCATAAGCTCATGCCTATTCTTGGCAATGTGCAAAAAATGGGTTATCAGGTCGCATTGGTGACAGATGGTCGGTTGTCGGGCGCATCGGGCAAGGTCCCTGCGGCCTTGCACGTCTGTCCTGAAGCCATGCATGGCGGTGCATTGGCGGGTGTGCAAGACGGCGATCTGATCACATTGGACGCGAAGGCTGGCGAGTTGACTTGCCATGCTGATTTATCTCAGCGTTCCGTAGCAGAGCCGCCTCAAGCGAGCCATACATGGGGACGTGATTGGTTTGCTGCGGCGCGTCAGCAGGTATCACGCGCTGACGAGGGAGCGAGCTATTTATTCTCGTGATCGCCTAGTTAACGGCGATGGTTATAAGCTGCCGCCGCTTGTGATGGTGTGTGGAACAGCTTGTATTTTTTCGGAGATAGTTTCGCCGCTTAACGCTTGAATCAACAGTGTCGCAGCGCGCTCACCAATCAAATCACGCGGCGTCGCGACGCTCGTCAGTGTAGGACTGACCACAGTGCCAATATCGAGCGCATTGTAACCAACAATACTGAGGGTTTGTGGAACAGCAATGCCTTTGGCACGACACGCGAGTAACGCACCGACGGCGAGGTCATCATTGGTACAAAACAGCCCGTCACAGTTGGGATACTGAGCCAAGGTTTGGCTAAGTAGCGTTTCGCCCAAGCTAAATGAAGAATGCTCTTCGGTGGCAACACAGCGAGGGGTTAGTCTTGCTTGTATCATCGCGCGTTCGTACCCTTGTTGCCGCAGCTGAGTACGGGTATCTAACCGAGCCGCCAAGTACACGATCTGCGTTTTCCCTTTATTAATCATGGCTTGAACCGCATCATAAGCGGCTTGCCCATGATCAAGCCCAACGGCCATATCAATTGGCTTTTCTGGAAGCTCCATTGTCTCTACCACAGGAACAGCGGCAGTCTTTAGCATTTGTAACGTGCGTGGGGTGTGGTTAGTTTCAGTGAGGATCAAACCATCCACTTGATAAGACAGCAAAGAGGCAATTTTCTCTTCCTCTGCCTGTTCGCTATAACCGGCGTGCGTAATCAAAATGTCGTAGCCATGCGCTTTGGTGACGCGTTCAATTCCCTGTACTAAATGAGCAAAGACTTGGTTAGACAGCGAGGGGAGCACAATACCAATGGCTTTACTTGATGATTTAGATAGCATCGCAGGGACGCGATTTTGAATGTACCCCAACTCTTCAATCACCGTCGCAATTTTGTCGCGTGTCGCGGGTGCAACTGACTCAGGATTGCGCATATAGCGAGAGACTGTCATTTTGGTCATCCCGACGCGATCGGCAATATCTTGTAAAGTAGCGCGATTTCTTTTGTCTTTCATCTCAATGCACTAGCTGAAAATGTTACTTGTAACATTAGAGCAATCCCATGTCGGATAAGCAAGCAAAAAGGCGTCTAAGGGGTTAGATATGCGCGCAAGATGGGTGGGGTCTCGCTGCATTATGAGGCATCAAAATGTGCTTAAGAAATTAACCGTCAAGCGGATGCGAATTTGTATGCGGCGAAAGCGGGGGGGCGGAATAAAGTGGTGGCGTGAAACGGTTAAGGCGCCACCTTGCCACGTAGCGACTTGGTTTGGCTCTTACGTTTTTTCGCATCCACGCGACGGCGCTGTGAGGCCTTGGTAGGCTTAGTGGGTTTACGTTTGTTCTGTTCTACCATCGCGCTTTTGATCAATGCCTGCAAGCGCTCTAGCGCATCCTCTCGGTTTAATTCTTGAGTGCGATAGTTTTGCGCTTTTATTACCACGACGCCCTCTTTGGAGATGCGTGAATCAGACAGAGCCATTAATCTGGCTTTGTACGCATCAGGCAGTGACGAGGCTTGGATATCAAAGCGTAGATGAATGGCGCTCGATACTTTGTTGACGTTTTGCCCGCCTTTCCCTGCGGCGCGGATGGCCGTGAGCTCAATTTCATTGTCGGGAATCGCCACCTTATTCGATAGAGTGAGCATTCAACCTCTCATGCATGAAGAAAGGGCGCAGTGTACCCAGAATAAGGCCTGCGGCGCAAATAGGCCGGCAGGCCAGCTGAATCCGTGTGTTAGGGGAGATCAAACACCAGTGCTTGGCTGGTTTCGTTGCCCTTATTGCGGAAGGTTATATGATGGATATCTTCAATTTTTGCGCCATCGCCGGGGGCCAGAGATGTCGTTTCAACGTCGAGCGTGCCTGCGACCTGATGCACATAGGCATGGCGTCCAGCTTCCAATGGCAAGGTAACCGATTCACCGGGCGGTAGGATCAGCTGTAGCAAGCGCGCATCTTGTTTGATGTGTAAGGTGCCATCTTCCCCAGTCGGGGTCGCGATAACGGTAAAGCCAGCCTGCTTACCAAAATCTTTTTGCTGATAGCCCGGCTCTCCGCCTTGCTCATTGGGCTCAATCCAGATTTGCAGAAAGCGTAAAGCTTGGCTTGACGAGGCATTATACTCGCTATGATAAATACCGCGCCCCGCCGACATCAGCTGGAACTCGCCAGCCGGTAGGGTTTGTCGGTTGCCTTGACTGTCTTTGTGCTCTATTTCCCCTTCCAGCACCAGACTGATGATTTCCATATCACGGTGTCCGTGGGTATCAAAGCCTGCGGCAGGCGAGACGATATCATCATTGATCACACGCAGTGCAGAGAAACCCATGTGATGGGGATCGTAATAGCTACCAAATGAAAAAGTATGGCGGCTTTGTAGCCAGCCAAAGTTGGCCTGACCGCGCTCGCTGGCATGACGTACTGTGATCATAATGCTTCTCCTCACTGATTCGATGTTGAACAGCGGTGACACTGAACAATAGGTGCAGTGTAGAAACAAAAACGCCGTGCGAACACGGCGTAAGATTGAGCATCTTGTTCTAAAAAGCTGAATGATTCTGGTGAGAGCGGTAAGCGATTAAGCTAAAAGTAAAAGTAGCTAGTAATATGGCCACTCATCTCTTCGCTTTCCCAATGCTGATAACGTGCTTTACTACGGATAGACCAATCCGAAGTAACACGCCAGTTCCATGTCATATCCACTTGTGAATGTGACAGCGAATCACGATTAAGTAGGGGGAGATATTGGGCTTGTAAACCGAGGCGGTGGTCATCAGCAAGCTGCCAAAGCAAGCCAGATTCAATCCCTGTTGCAATATTTAGCTGGTCATCACTGGCATCGCCATGTGAGAGTGCCGTGGACCACAGAGCGTAAGCATGGAGACCATCGGCCTCGCCCCAAGACTGACCGATGCCGCCTTGCACAAACCAACGACTGGACGGCTCTCGCGCAGTAGGTAGGCGATCAAAGCCCGCGCGGATATTCCACGACAGGCTAGAAAAAACCGGCTTTTTCGGGGCGATTGTCATGGCATCGATCAGATAGAGATTATCTAGCTGTGTCTTGCCGTCTTCATCATGACTCATTGCCACATCGACAAAACTGATTTGTGCGCCGGGGACAAAGCCATCTTGAGGATCCAGTAAATCATGATAAGCTGCGCGCCATTCGAGTGTTAACGCATCTGGACGATGCTTTGATACCCTTGCGCCAATTCCTACGCGTGTAGAGCCGTGTCCTTTGTCCGGTGCGACACTGGTATTAGCGACGGGTTCAAATGGAGAGACGGCGCTAACTTGGCTCCGTAATGCAAGTAGCTTAGTGAGACGTTGTGCATAAGGGTCCCGAGGAAGCCCTTGATCATAGAAATCAAAATTGAGCCATTCGTACGCAAATTCATAAATAGCTGCCAGCTGCTCCGCACTATATTGTTTGTGGTCAGGAAAATCGCCATTTTTTGCTTTTTGTGCTGCTTCAAACACGATTGGAGACGTCTGCTGCGACATATTTAACAATCTAGTGCCAAATGACGCGCGGAAGTTGGGCCTTTCAATCAAATCATTATTGGCGAGCGTTTTAACCGTATCTGAAGGAATGGCTTGAAAAGGAAAGTCACTGACTAGTCGCAACTCTTCGCGAGCCAGCTGTAGCAAGGCAAGTAGTTGGTATGAGCAGTTTTCATCGAGAAAGTAGTAATCGAATGTTGCGCGCTGCATTTCCCATAAGTGCAGGAGTACCCGGTTAACCTCTTGTTCGGAGAGGTTAAGGGCATACTCCCAAATATCGCGAGACTCAATGTCATTGTACTCTCGGACCTTACGGTAATAAGGCATGACGGTAAACTGTCCCGGATAGGCGCCAAACAGGCCTTTTGCGGCATATAAAGCAGCGTTATCACTTTCGTTTGGCTCGGCAGCAAAGTTGACGGCGAAGGCGACTAATTCTTTGTTTCTGGTCTGATCCTTGGCATCAATGCGTAGCAGGGTATGGCCGAACATGGATGACGGGTTATTCATAAATGCTGTTGGGAACACTAGCGTCATGGCTTCAGGATCAAGCACCTTTTCCCAGCGTTCAAGTTCGGGACAATCGAGTGTGGCAGTACGTCCTGCTTGAGATTCGAGCCACGTATATCGTGCTGGATAACGGCACTGTGTAGCCTGTGCAACAGCAGTGTCGGCATGGTAAAGCGCGTCAATGGTCGCTGTGAGCTCTTGCTTTGGCTGCGTCTTTCCGTGAGGAGAAAGGAAGAAGGTTTGAGAATCGATCGTACTCTCATAACCAGAAAATGTCTGGGGTAAATAGTGGCCAAGTTTTAGCCAATACGTGTGCTTAGCTAAATTGGGAATGTCAAAGTCACTTTTCTCGGCAAACGTAGGCGCGCTAAACAAACAGAGAATAATGAGACTAATAGAGGAAGATAGAGAGGCGAAAGCGTTGAGAAGTCTCATATCAGTACAACGAGTTATATATGAAAACATGAAAGTGCCCGAGTAGGGCACTTTCGTACTCTATCCTAACCAAGGTGGGAGAGGATATTATCAGCGTTTCATCACTTAGATTTTATACGCTGCAAGCTGTTCATTTTGTGCAACAACCGTGTTCAGGTTGGTCAGTACTTCCTGTGAAGTCACTTGCTCAGACGTCACGATTGACGCAAAGTTTTGCTTAGCAACGTCGTTAAATGCCGCTTTGTCTGCATCATTGATGCCCCAAACTTCAGAAAGCGTTGCCAAGGTTTCACCTTCACCACGAGCGATATCACGCGCTAGGTTGTCCATATTTCCGTCGATGAACATAGCCAATTTCTGCTGTGAATCAATGGTGCCAGTACCGTCACAACCCAATGTACCAAAGGTAATACCAAAGGTTTGGTTACCAGAGGTGCCGTTAGTGGTGGCGCCAAGAACTTTATAAACTTTGCCTTGTTGGCCGTCAAATACCATTGTACCCAGACCACAACCGATATCAGAGTCTGCCATTGCAGCGCCAGAAAGAGGAAGAGTCGCAAGAGCAGCGATTGCAATTAGTTTTTTCATGGTAATCCTTTTGATTAAAAATGTAGGCATTCAGCGTTGCTCCCCATCCCCGTTCTCAAATGTGAGAATAATAGACAGAGTAACGCCAAAAATTTAGTCTGACGATTCTATTGATTGTTTTGTATAATTTCAACTACACCCAATAAACTTGGGGGTAGCCACCCAAAAATAGAAAAAAAACGCACTACAAGGTTTTATGTGGCCCAAAGCACTCATAGTGGAACTGTTCGTCAGGCACGCCAAGTTCGCAAAGTTGTGTTTGAATATGGCGCATAAAGCCAACTGGGCCGCAGAGATATACCTGCACCGTGGCGAGACTGAACGTATCGCTCAACGCAGTGAGATCCATCCATCCGGTATGATCAAAGTCTTGTTCAAGCGTATCTGAGGGTTGAGGTTGGTTATACCAAATGTGCGTCTGAATATGCGCGTACTGACGGGTGAGAGTGCGAACTGGATGATTGAAAGCATGCAGTTTGCCGTTCTCGGTAGCATGCAGCCAAGTGACAGGTGCGTTGTGCTCGGTAAGGCTTTCCAGCATCGCCAACATTGGCGTTGCGCCCACCCCGCCAGAAATTAATACCACGGGCGTATCCTGATCCACGTTCAGTGTGAGATCGCCGGCCGGTGGGGTGAGCATCACAGTACCACCAACGGCTAATTCATCATGTAAGTAATTAGAGACCTGACCTTGTGGCTCCCGTTTTACCGAGATCTGATAATGCTGGCCGTTCGGCGCGTGTGACAAACTGTATTGGCGAATTTCTTGATGTTCAAAGCCAGTATGATTGACCACAATGCCAATGTATTGCCCGGCCGTAAAAGGCGCGACGGGCTGACCGTCTTGAGGGGCAAATACAAAACTGGTGACCTGTTCACTCTCGGGGCGTTTTTCAATCAAAGTAAATGCTCGCTGCCCTTGCCAGCCACCAACTTGGGCGTGGCTATCGTCATAAAGCTGCCGCTCTTTGGCGATAAAAACATCCGCGAGCACTTGGTAGGCTTCAGCCCACGCATCGAGCACGGCTTGTCCCGGCGAAAGTAGTTCATCAATGGTGGCCAATAAATGCTGACCGACAATCGGATAGTGCTCGGCTTGGACCAGCAAACTCGTGTGTTTGTGAGCGATTTTCTCTACCGCGCCCAGTAAAGTGGGCAAGTTGTCTATGTTTTGTGCATAGGCACAAATCGCGTTAAACAGTGCTTCCCGCTGATCGCCATTTTTCTGATGGCGGAGGTTAAAAATGTCCTTTAACTCGGGGTGATGGTGGAATAGCCTTTGGTAAAAGTGGCTTGTCAGCTTAGGGCCAGTTTCGGCGAGCACAGGGGCAGTTAATTTAACAATATCAATGGTTTGTTGGCTTAACATTAGCGTCTCTATAAACATATATATTCAATGCATGTTTTAAGTTGTATCTCAAATATATCTTTTAATCAATAGAAGAATTACAATTTGACCAAGCAGCAAGAGGCGCACATGCAACTAACCAGCTTTACAGATTACGGACTTCGCACCCTGATTTTTCTGGCCTCCTTGCCAGAGGGTGAGCTCACCAACATTACCGAGGTGACACGCTTGTTTGGTGTGTCGCGCAATCATATGGTGAAAGTCATCAACCGTTTAGGGCAGTTGGGATATATTCAAACGGTGCGTGGGAAGAACGGGGGAATTCGTCTACTGCAAGCACCGACCGCGATTACGGTGGGGCAAGTGGTGCGCGATCTTGAACCGTTGGAGCTCGTCAATTGCTCAGTTGAGTTTTGTCATATCACCCCAGCGTGCCGTTTAAAAGAGCGTTTAGCGAAAGCCAAGCAAGCCTTTTTAGAGGAGTTAGATGCATGCACCATCGATGCGCTTATCAACGACAATCGCGAGTTAATGATCCTGCTCACTCGCCCCTAAATGTGCAAGGGCAGCACTAAGTAGAGCTTATGGCTAATTCCGCTTCAACGCGCGCCGTCTCGATGCCATCTGCTTCAAGTCGCAACAGTAAAAATCTGACTGTTCTGTGGGAACTCATCGCGTTTATTCGCCCTTATCGCTGGCAAGTGAGCGCGGCATTGCTGGCCTTGGTGTTTACCGCGTCATTGACGCTCTCGGTCGGACACGGCGTTCGCCTGTTGATCGACCAAGGCTTTGCACAGCAATCACTGGTTGAGCTGGGTAATGCGGTACAGTTTATTTTGCTGATCACGGTATTGATCGCGATCGGTACCTTTTTCCGGTTCTATCTGGTGTCATCGGTGGGTGAACGGGTCAGTGCCGATATTCGCCAAGCGGTGTTTGATCATGTGATTGGCCTACATCCGAGCTATTTTGAAACCCACGGCAGTGGCGAAATCATGTCGCGGATCACCACAGATACCAGCTTGCTGCAAAACATCATCGGCTCCTCCTTCTCCATGGCAATGCGCAGTGCACTGATGTGTGTGGGCGCCATCATCATGCTGTTTGCCACCAATATTAAACTGACCTTGATTGTGCTGGCCTCCGTGCCTTTTATTTTGGTGCCAATACTTATCTATGGTCGTCGTGTGCGGGTGTTATCGCGGCAAAGCCAAGATTCGATGGCGGATGTAGGCAGCTACGCCGGTGAAGCCATCACAAACATTAAAACCGTGCAAAGCTTCGCGGTAGAAGATCACGCCAAAGCCGCATTTGGTCAAGAGGTGGAGCGTGCCTATCAGATCGGACGCGAGCGCGTCAAACAACGAGCCATTCTTATTTCCGGCGTGATCGTGATTGTGTTCAGCGCCATTACTGGCATGTTATGGGTCGGCGGTCGCGATGTGATTCAAGGCAGCATGTCGGCAGGCGATTTGGGTGCCTTTGTGTTTTTTGCCATCATGGTTGCCTCTTCGATGGCTACCTTGTCGGAAGTGATGGGGGAGTTGCAGCGTGCAGCAGGCGCGACGGAGCGCTTGGTGGAACTGTTGCACGTGCAAAGCCATATTCGCACTCCCGCCACCTCGCCGAGTGTCGATGCTCAATCATTAAGCAACGATATTCGTTTTGAAGCGGTACATTTTCATTATCCCACGCGTCCTCATCAAGCTGCGATTGATGCGTTGAACCTTGTGATTCAGCCCGGTGAAGTCGTCGCTTTAGTCGGACCGTCGGGAGCGGGGAAAACTACCGTATTTGAATTACTACAACGCTTTTATGATCCGCAGTCAGGTGCGATTAGGCTGGGCGGGCAAGATATTCGTCGCTTATCCCCGCAAGCGTTGCGCCAACAAATGGCACTGGTGCCACAACAACCCGCTCTGTTTAGCGATGATGTAATAGGCAATATTCGCTACGGCAGGCCAGGCGCCAGTGAGCACGCCGTCAAAGAGACGGCGATTCAAGCGCATGCCGATGGGTTTATTCAGCAATTACCGGACGGCTACAACAGCTTTTTAGGTGAGCGAGGCGTACGGCTTTCGGGTGGGCAAAGGCAGCGAATTGCGATTGCCCGCGCAATTCTCAAGGATCCACGAATTTTATTGCTCGATGAAGCCACCAGCGCACTTGATAGCGAAAGTGAATATGCGGTGCAGCAAGGCTTGGCGGCTTTAATGCGTGACCGCACTACCTTGATTATCGCTCACCGCTTATCGACCATTCAGCATGCTGACCGCATTGTCGTGATGGATCAAGGCAAGCTTGTTGATGTAGGCAGCCATACCGACCTGCTGGCACGCTGCCCTCTGTACCAACGCTTAGTAAAACGGCAGTTTAGCCATGTCTCAAATGGCTAAGCGTTGTTTTCCAATTCTTTGATTTGTTGGTCAATCTTTTCTGCTTCTTCGGTGAGCAATGAATATCCACGAATATCGCCGTTGCGCTGCGCCTGAAAGGCTTGTTGCTGCTTAGCTTCGTACTGTTTTTTAAGCTTTTTAACCGGATTTGGCTTTAAAAATGAGAGCATGTCGCGTCCTAATTTGAGGGTTACGGCTATGATTACGATCTAACCTCATCTTTGGATGACAGCGACTTTGCACTGAATACTTATTGTATCTACTTACTATTGTTGAGTGAGTCTGGCTAGATTAATAGATATATTGCCCGTTTATTTAGATGAAATGATGTTGTTCATATTGCTCGCCAACTCTCACTATTATCGACAAACGATGACACAGCCATACAAAGTATGGACAGAGTTTTTAAACGCCTTCCTATATATTCAAGCGCTTCTCAAATAACCAGACAGTAAAAATAACATGAAACCAGGAAAAACCGGCATTTATCGAATGATAGATGCGACAGGTTATTCAGTGATGGGGTTAAAGTCGGCGTGGAAGTCTGAAGCGGCATTTCGGCAAGAAAGTGTGATTGCTTTTGTTCTTATGATCACAGCCTACTTTATTCCAGTCACCTCGACCGAGCGCATTTTAATGGTAGCGAGTTTAGGGCTTGTCCTTATTGTTGAGTTAGTAAACTCAGCCATTGAGGCCGCGATCGATCGTATCGGTGATGAGTGGCACGTAGTCAGTAAGAAGGCAAAGGATATTGGTTCATCTGCCGTGTTTGTTGCAATTTTTCTCGCCCTGTTTGTGTGGGTGTCATGTGCGGTAAATATAAAATGAGAAAAAGTTATAATAATAAAAGCGGCATAAGCATCACGATGTTTACTGCATTGGCTGCGATCTATTTTTCCGTTGTGATGAATGTTCCCTTTTATAAAGAATTGCAAAGTATTTTTTTATCACTTGAAGAGGTGAAGTCGGGCTTTGTTATTTCTATCCCTCTGTTCTTATTCTTTGCTTTAAATATTGTTTTTTCGTTATTTTCTTGGCCGAGAATAACTAAACCCTTTTTTGTTATTTTAGTGATCCTCTCAAGCATGGTATGTTACGCTGAGTACAATTATGGTGTCATGTTTGATAAAGATATGATAACTAATATTGTCGAAACAGATGCCGGAGAGGCAAGCGCATATTTAAGTTTTTATGCACTTGTTTGGGTGCTGGCCATTGGTGTGACTCCCGCTATTTTTATAATGCGCTGCACCATCCAGCCAGCCGGAAAAGTGTGGCTGCCTCTATTACGGGATAAGCTAATATCCATCACTGTATCGGTAATTTCGCTTGCGATTATATTTGTTTTTTACTATCAAGACTATGCATCCGTAGGAAGAAACAATAGCTACCTTAGAAAATTGATTATACCGACACAATATGTCTATAGTCTCTCTGGTTATGTGAAAGAGCAATACTTTTCGTCGCCGATACCTTACGTAAAGCTGGGCGAAGATGCGAAGCAATCAGACTTAGCGATTCATCAGTCATTGGATAAGCCTAGTGTATTTATCTTCGTTGTTGGTGAAACCGCACGTGCTCAAAACTATCAGGTCAACGGTTATGGTAGAAAAACCAACCCTTATACCGCTGAGCAGGGTGTTATTTCATTTCTGGATGTTGCTTCATGTGGCACGGCAACGGCAATTTCCGTTCCTTGTATGTTTTCAAATTTATCACATCATACATTTGATCGTGATATCGCTGAACATCAAGATAATGTACTTGATGTATTAAAACGCGCTGGGGTTGATGTGCTTTGGAAAGACAATGATGGTGGTGATAAAGGTGTGGCTAAAAATGTAAAATATATAGAGGTCGATAGGCGTGGAAATAATAAGCTCTGTAATGGTAGTACATGCTACGACATGAGTCTTGTTGAAAGTATTGGTAAAGATATCGACGAGATGAAAGGTAATCGTATGATATTTTTACATCTTATTGGCAGCCATGGCCCCACGTATTTTCAGCGTTATCCCAAAGAGATGGCGTATTTCCAGCCTGACTGTGCGCGCTCAGATATTGAAAACTGCAAAACAGAAAATATTATCAACAGCTACGACAACACCATCCGCTATACGGACTATGTGTTGAGCAAAGTGATTGAAACATTAAAAGAGAAAAGTGATCAGTATAACACCGCGATGATGTATGTCTCTGATCATGGTGAATCATTGGGTGAGAATGGTGTTTACTTGCATGGCCTTCCTTATCGTTTCGCCCCTGATTACCAGAAGAAAGTGCCGTTGATGGTATGGCTCTCCGATGGTTTTAAGCAAGCCAAGTCTATCAACGCCTCGTGTTTGCGTGAAAAGGCGATGGAGGCAGGCCATTACTCTCACGATAATATCTTTCATTCGTTACTCGGCGTGATGGACATAGAAACACGTGTCTATCAGCCCGATAATGACATATTTTCTTCATGCCGGATGCAATAGCCGAATGAGACATCATTCGTAAAAGAGGGCGAGCCTTGATAAGGCTCGCCGATGTGCATGGCTTGGCGTGATGAGAATAGGCTTATCTAAAACGAGTAGGTTACGCCCAGTGCGCCACCAAGTTGCAATTCTGGACCGCCGTGGAAATTGACCTCTGGGTGCACTTGGCCATAAGCACTGATCTGTTTGTTGATGGCCCAATCGAGTCCAATCGGCAAACGCACGCCATAGTCGTCATCCCACTCGGCCCAGCCACCGGCGCCCACATACCAATCAACCGGGATATCGGGATTATCAAAAGTGCCGTGTTGAAAAAGGTAATCAAATGCGGTGCCGCCATTGCCGAGGGTAAATCGATAGTGATCGTCGACTTCTAGGACAGCGCTCAGTTGTTGGTCAACGGCAAGTCCTGCCGAGATATTGGTTTTTTCTTTCGCCATCGCTTGAGCCGTGAGACTCACTGCAAGTAGAAGACCGAGAGCGATAGGTTTCATAGTGTGCCTTAAAACTGCTTGTTCATATGGCACAGAATGTAGCGGTGTCAGCAGAACAATCTGTCAAGCGTATGTCAGCCGCTTCTAAAACCTTGTGCAGGAATGTCAGCGATTAATCATTAAAAAAGTCATCAATGATCGCTTGGTACTCTCCGGTGGCTTTCATATCTGCTAACGCGTGATCAAATTGGTCGCGCAGAGCTGATAGCCCTTGCACTTTAGAAAAGGCAATGTAACTGGGGGTGTCTTCAATCGGATGGGGGTTGATCTCGACAATACCTTTCATATTCAGCTGACTAATCAGTGCGCGTGCACCAAAATGGTTACTGAGCCACAAGCGAGATCGGCCACTTTCCAACATCCGAAGGCACTGTGGCGCGCGAGTCAGGCGGAAAACCTGATCGAATTGATTTTGCGCCAAGGCAGCATCCATTCGACTGCCGTAGCTGACTTGATTGATCACGCAGACGGAGTAAGCGCTAAAATTGAACGATTGAATAGCCTCTTCAGAGATACTGACATCGGGGCGATGAACAAATCGGATCCCTTGCTGAAATAAAACCTGCTCAGAGTAATCGAGAAAGGCCTCGCGCTCTGACGTTTTGAATATGGTGAATATACCATCCGCTAGGCCGGTTCGGACTTGGTAGAGTGCTCGCGCCCATGGCAGCACTTCAATCTCGACATCGTAGCCCAGCTTGGCGAAGGTTCGACTGACCACCCGCACCGCCACACCATCTAGAGAGCCATCCGAGGTTTGAATATAGGGAGGGTATTCTAACGTGACCAAGCGCACGGTTGACGTAGTAGCATGGACCATTCCGGCCATTCCCAACAGCAGTACCATCAACAGCACGCGTACAACAGGGCGTCGACATAAACTCAGCAAGGCTTAATCACTCTCAGTAAACTGGTGCATTGCCTTAAGTTTAGCCAGCGAGCAGTAGGACGGGGGAAATTTTTGCTGAGCGAGGCATTGCGGAGAGCGGGATTAGCCAAGGCTGGCACTGCAGGCTGTTGAATCGCAATAGTGGAGATATGGATCAATAAAAAACGCGAGCCGAGCGGCTCGCCATTAACATCACTATTTATTATCTAAATTCAGGGAATAACTTATTTCCAGTCTTGAACACCGTATCTAGATAAGATCTCATCTAGCTCGCCGTTTTTACGCAATAATTTAATCCCATCGTCTAATGCTTGTACAATATCTTTTGAATCAGGGTTATTTGGACCACAGGCAATATATAAGTATGCTTCACCAAGTAAACCAGCTGGCACGATACTATCAGTAAGATTCATTTCCTTTAATTTGCTGCCCATCACTACGGTAGACTCTGTAATCAAGTCGATTCTTTTTGCTAAAAGTTTTCTTATGTTTTTTTCTAGAGCATCATTCCCCGCTAAGGGCACACTATTTCTATCAAGCCAAGCATCTACTTCTTCATCATAGTAATATCCCAATATGGTTCCAACTCTCTGATTCGATAAAGAGGATAAATCAATATATTGGAAATCATCATCTCTATTTTTATAAAATGCGGCTTGAAATAGACCGTATGGTTCTTTACCAAAAACAAAACCAGGAGCATCTAAATCCCCAGCGCCGACGATACAATGAATACTATTCGCCCTCGCACTTTTAATAGCTCTTTCCCAAGGCATAATTCGATACTCAAGCGTTAATCCTTTATCTTTCAATGCCAATTCAGCGATTTCTATCATAAAACCAGGGTTATCCGCTTTTGGGTCTCCATTCATTGGGTACCATTCGTCACCGGCAACTATGATGGTTTTAGATAACGCACTTAAGGAATAAAAAAAGATCGCCAGAAATAATAATATTTTCATTAGTTAATCCACGATGCCTTAATAAATTTTTCCTTATTATGTATAGTAGATGATGGCATTATAATCAAATCGGGTATGCGACATCTAAAGTTTTGCTGGCATTGTTGCTTAATTGATGGAATTAAATCAAGACGCTACGATCTGAAAGGCTACATCTATTAATGTAGTAGCCAACTAAAGCCGGCCGCGGTTTCAGCAACGGTGCAGTGTTGGTCGACGGCAAGATCCTCCGAGAGAGATAGATTTCATAGTGTGTCTTAAAACTGCCTTTTCAGATTGTACAGAGTGCAGCGGTGCTCGGAGAACAATCGGTTAAGCGTTTTTCATCCGCTTCTAAAACCTTGTGCAGGAATGTCAGCGATTAATCATTAAAAAAGTCATCAACGATGGCTTGATATTCTCCGGTCGCTTTCATGTCTGCTAATGCGTGATCAAATTGGTCACGCAGAGTTGAGAGTTCTTTTGCTTTAGAAAACGCAATGTAACTGGGGGTATCTTCGATAGGATGAGGATTGATCGTGACCATATCCTTCATATTGAGCTGGTTAATCAGGGCGCGTGCCCCAAAATAGTTGCTGATCCACAAGCGTGCGCGGCCACTTTCCAACATCCGAAGGCACTGTGGTGCAAGCGTTAGACGCAAAACCTGATCGAATTGATTTTGTGCCAAGGCAGTATCTATTCGGCTGCCGTAACTGAATTGGTTGATCACGCAGACGGAGGAGTAAGCGCCAAAATCGAACGATTGAATGGCGTCTTCAAAGATTCTGACATTGGAGCGGTGAACTACTCGGATCTCTTGTTGGAATAATACCTGCTGAGAATAATCGAGAAAGGTTTCACGCTCTGACGTTTTGAAAATGGTGAATATACCGTCCGCTAGGCCGGTTCGGACTTTATAGAGTGCTCGCGCCCATGGCAGCACTTCAATCTCGACATCGTAGCCCAGCTTTGAGAAGGCTCGACTGACCACCCGCACCGCTACACCATCCACTGAACCATCCGCTGTTTGAATATAAGGTGGATATTCTTGCGTGACTAAACGTACGGTTGACGTAGTAGCATGAACCATTCCGGTCATTCCGAACAGCAGTACCATCAATAGCAAGCGTACAGTAGGACGTCGACATAAATTCAGCAAAGCCTAATCCCTCCCAGTACCATGGCGGATTGCCTTCATTTTAGCCTACAAGTATAAGGCGGGGGAAAATTTCGCTGAGTAAGGTGTTGCGGAGAGCGATATTAGACGAGGCTGCCACTATAGGTTGTTGAACCCCAATGATGGATAGCACTCAACAATAACAAAGGCGAACCGAGCGGCTCGCCTTTAAAATCACTATTGCCGAAAGCGGAGTCGATTACTCATCCATATAGCTTTCAATGCTAGGGCAAGAGCAAATCAGGTTGCGGTCACCGTAGACGTTATCGACACGGTTGACTGATGGCCAGTATTTGCTTGCCTTGTTATGGGCAGATGGGAAGCAAGCCAACTCACGTGAATAGGCGTGAGACCATTCGTCAGCCATCAGATCTGCTTGGGTGTGGGGCGCATTGACCAATGGGTTGTCTTCCAGCGTCCACTCACCGTCTTGCACCTTGGCAATTTCCTCGCGGATGGCAATCATGGCATCACAGAAGCGATCCAATTCCTCTTGGCTTTCACTTTCGGTCGGCTCAACCATTAGGGTGCCCGCGACCGGGAACGACATGGTCGGCGCGTGGAAGCCATAATCCATCAAGCGTTTGGCGATGTCTTCTTCGCTGATGCCGGATGCCTCTTTGAGCGGACGAATGTCGATAATACATTCGTGTGCAATGCGTCCGTTTTTGCCGCGATAAAGCACGGGGTAGTAGGGACGCAAACGCTCCATCACATAGTTGGCACCGAGAATCGCCAACTCGGTCGCGCGCGTCAGGCCTTGTTCACCCATCATGGCGATGTACGCCCATGAAATAGGAAGAATCGAGGCGCTACCCATAGGTGCAGCCGAGACGGCAAATTCGTCGCCTTGCTCGACATGGCCGGGAAGGAAAGGCGCAAGGTGCGATTTCACGCCAATCGGTCCCATGCCTGGGCCGCCGCCACCGTGGGGAATACAGAAGGTTTTGTGCAGGTTGAGGTGCGAGACGTCTGAGCCAATGTAGCCCGGCGTTGTCAGCCCTACTTGCGCATTCATGTTGGCGCCATCCAAGTAAACTTGGCCGCCAGCCTCGTGCACCAGCTCGCACACTTGCTGCACGGTTTCTTCGTACACACCATGTGTCGATGGGTAGGTGATCATAATGCACGAGAGCGCATCGCGGTGTTTATCGATCTTGGCTTTCAGATCGTCAATGTCGATGTTGCCGTCGTTATCACAGCCAACGACAACCACTTTCATTGAGACCATGGCCGCGGAGGCAGGATTGGTGCCGTGCGCGGAGCTTGGGATCAAGCACACATTGCGGTGACTGTCACCACGGCTTTCATGGTAGCGCTGAATCGCGATTAAGCCCGCATACTCCCCTTGCGCGCCTGAGTTGGGCTGCATGGAGATCTCGTCGTAGCCGGTGATTTCACACAGCATGTCACGCAGTGATTTGCCCAGTGTTTGATAGCCTTTGGCTTGCTCCAATGGCACAAACGGGTGCAGGGCGCCAAACTCTGGCCAAGTGACAGGGATCATCTCGGCCGCGGCGTTTAGCTTCATGGTACAGCTGCCCAGCGGGATCATGCCGTGGGTAAGGGAGAAGTCTTTGTTTTCCAACGCCTTCATATAGCGCATTAGCTTGGTTTCACTGTGATAGCGGTTAAAGACGGGGTGCGTTAGGTACGCGCTACTACGGCGGCATGCGGCAGGGATCGCGGCAAATTCATCGGCTTCAATATCGCTCGCCAAGGCTTCCGCATTGCCTTGACCGGTAAGCGCGGTAAGTAATTGATTGACTTCTGTCAGCGTGCTCGCTTCATCAAAGCTCACGCCGAGCTGGCCATCCAGTTTACGCAGATTAAAACCGGCATCTTGCGCTTGTTGGTACAAGGCATCGGTTTGCTCGCCTGTGTTGAGCGTGACGGTATCAAAGAAGCTGTCGTGAGTAAGGCTCAATCCCGCCGCTTGTAACGATTTGGCAAACAACGCGGTGAGATGATGCACACGGCGGGCAATTTTCTTTAAGCCTTCTGGACCGTGATATACCGCATAAAAAGCAGCCATGTTGGCGAGCAACGCTTGGGCGGTACAAATATTGGAGGTCGCTTTTTCACGGCGAATATGTTGCTCGCGCGTTTGCATCGCCATGCGCAGGGCTTGGTTGCCTTTGCTATCGACCGATACGCCAATCACACGGCCTGGCATGGTGCGCTTGAGCTTGTCACGCGTGGCCATAAAGGCGGCGTGTGGGCCACCGTAACCCATAGGTACACCAAAGCGTTGTGCTGAGCCAATCACCACATCCGCGCCCATTTCACCCGGTGCTTTGAGCAAGGTGAGTGAAAGTAGATCGGTAGCGACCGCAACCAGTGTCTTCTTGCTTTGTGCGTCTGCAATAAGTGCGCTGAGATCGCGTACTTCACCGGTGGTGCCAGGATACTGGAGCAGGGCGCCAAATACGTCGTACTGATTCAGCGTGTCGGTGTCATCAACAATGATGTCATAGCCTAAGAAGTTGGCGCGCGTTTTAATCACATCCAAGGTTTGCGGGTGCACATCGCTGGCAACAAAAAAGGCGTTGCCTTTGTGCTTGCCGCCACGCTTACACAGGGTCATGGCTTCGGCGGCTGCGGTGGCTTCGTCGAGCAGCGATGCGTTGGCCAAATCCATCCCCGTTAAGTCCATCACCATTTGCTGGAAGTTCAGCAATGACTCTAATCGGCCTTGCGAGATCTCGGGCTGATAGGGGGTATAAGCCGTGTACCAGCCCGGGTTTTCCAACACATTGCGTAAAATAGGCGGTGGAGTATGCGTGTGGTAGTAGCCTTGGCCGATCAGGCTGCGCTTAATGGTGTTTTGCGCGGCAATGTTGCTAAGTTCGGCCAGCATCTGGGTTTCGCTTTTGGGCGCACTCAGGTTTAGCGGTTTTGGCAAGCGAATGTCAGCAGGGACAGTTTCTTCAATTAAGTGCTCAAGGCTGGTGGCATTAATCGCCGCCAGCATCGCATTTTGCTGATTGGTATCGGGACCATTGTGGCGCGCGATAAAATCATTATCGGCCACTAGGCTATCGAGTAAACGAGTTTGCGTCATGGTATTCGTCCTGAATTAGTCTTCAATCGTTGCCGCGTAAGCGTCTGCATCCATCAAGTGATCCAAATTGGTATCGTCAGCCAGCTTAATTTTGGCAATCCAGCCACCTTCAAAGGGTGCTTCGTTGACCAGCTCTGGACTATCTTCCAAATCTTCATTGATAGCGACGACTTCACCATCCACGGGGGCATAGATGTCAGACGCGGCTTTCACTGATTCCACCAAAGAGAAGCTCTCACCTTGTTCAGTACTGTCGCCAACCTCGGGTAGATCGACAAACACGACATCACCAAGCAGTTCTTGGGCATGATCAGTGATCCCCATAGTGACAGTGCCATCGCCATTTTCTTTAACCCACTCATGGCTTTTCGAAAACTTCAGTGTCGCGTCCATTTGTTACTCTCCTGCTTTAAATACGAGCTGCTCAAACAATGAGCGATTTACAATGTAAAATGAGGTGGCGTTGGTGACGCCAGCTCTTAAATTCAATTTATTGGCGATACAGGGGGAAACGTGCGCAAAGTTGCTGCACGTCTTTACGCACGCGTGCCTCGATGTCGGCGTTGCCTTCTGGCGCCTCGACGAGGGCATCCAACACATCGCCTATCCATTCGCCGATTTGACGAAATTCATCGGTGCCGAAACCGCGGCTAGTGCCGGCTGGGGTGCCGAGACGAATGCCGGAGGTGATCATGGGCTTTTCGGTATCAAAGGGAATGCCGTTTTTGTTACAGGTGATCCCAGCACGCTCAAGTGCTTGCTCAGTTTGATTGCCCTTTAAGCCTTTCGGGCGCAAATCAACCAGCATCAAGTGGGTATCGGTGCCGCCGGTAACAATGTCGCAGCCACGGACTTGGAGCACTTCCGCGAGCGCTTTGGCGTTAGCAACCACTTGATCAATATATAGTTTAAACTCAGGCTCTAATGCCTCACCCAATGCAACGGCTTTAGCCGCAATCACGTGCATCAGCGGGCCGCCTTGCAGACCGGGGAACACCGCTGAGTTGATCTTTTTGTTGATATCTTCGTGATTGGTGAGGATCATGCCACCGCGCGGGCCACGCAGGGTTTTATGGGTAGTGGTAGTGACCACATGCGCATGCGGCAATGGCGAGGGATGGGCGCCAGTGGCAACCAAGCCAGCGATATGCGCCATATCAACCATCAGGTACGCGCCTACTTCATCGGCAATGGCGCGGAAACGGGCGAAATCGATATGGCGAGGGATCGCGCTGCCGCCGGCGATAATCATCTTGGGTTGATGCTCTCGAGCCAGCACAGCGACTTCATCGTAATCAATTTCTAGACTGTCTTTGCTCACGCCGTACTGCACAGCATTAAACCATTTACCGGACAGAGCAGGGCGCGCGCCATGAGTGAGGTGGCCGCCAGCATCGAGCGACATACCTAAAATGGTGTCACCGGGTTGCAGTAGCGCCAGCATTACCGCGCCGTTGGCTTGTGCGCCCGAGTGCGGCTGCACATTGACATACTCGCAGTTAAACAGTTGTTTGGCACGGGCTTGAGCGATGGCTTCGACTTCGTCAACGTGCTCGCAGCCGCCATAATAGCGGCGGCCCGGATAACCTTCGGCGTATTTATTGGTTAAGCAGGTACCTTGCGCTTGCATCACGGCTTGCGAAACGATGTTTTCTGACGCAATCAATTCGATTTGTTGCTGCTGGCGTTTATGTTCCGCGTTAATCGCGGCCATCACGGCACCGTCTGATTCAGACAAGTTGGTTGAGAAGAATTGCTCAAGTTCCACGTTTGGGTAGCTGGGTTTCATTGCTTCATCCTTGTTGACTGGCCGTGGCTTAGCAGGCCACCACATTAATTGGGATCACATTGGTAGCAAGGCCGCCTTGCGAGGTTTCCTTGTACTTGCTCATCATGTCGAGCCCTGTTTCGTGCATGGTTTTTATCACGCTATCGAGTGACACATGGTGTTCACCATCACCGCCCAATGCGAGGCGGGTTGCGTTAATCGCCTTCACTGCACCCATAGTGTTGCGTTCGATGCAGGGCACCTGCACCAAGCCATTAATGGGATCGCAAGTGAGCCCTAGGTTGTGCTCCATGCCGATCTCTGCTGCGTTTTCAATCTGCGCATTGGT
Source organism: Salinivibrio sp. SS2 (assembly GCF_001722075.1). Classification (NCBI taxonomy): domain Bacteria; kingdom Pseudomonadati; phylum Pseudomonadota; class Gammaproteobacteria; order Vibrionales; family Vibrionaceae; genus Salinivibrio; species Salinivibrio sp. SS2. The sequence goes on from NZ_MEBP01000063.1 coordinate 54,979, forward strand.
GCCTCCCATGGCAGCAGCGAGCCCCGCTGCTGCCATGGAACAGGCTACTCCAATTTCTCCTTGGCAACCCACCTCGGCCGCCGAAATCGACGCGTTAGTTTTATACAACGAACCAATGGCAGCAGAGGTCGCCAAAAAGGTACGAATACCTTCTGGATTGTTGGGAGAGACAAATTTGTCGTAATACGCCAACACCGCTGGGATCACACCTGCTGCGCCATTGGTCGGCGCGGTAACCACTCGGCCACCGGCGGCATTTTCTTCGTTGACTGCCATGGCAAACAGATTGACCCAATCATTGCTGTCTGTCGGTAATCCATGCGCTTGTTTGTCATGAATGGCGTCGTACATCCCTTTAGCGCGTCGCTTAATATTTAAACCGCCGGGTAAGACGCCGCCTTGTTGAATACCGCGGTCGATGCACTCGCGCATCACTTGCCAAATATGATCGAGCCCTTGATTGACGGTACCCCGCGTCGCACTGGGGGCGGTATACTGAGCTTGGGCAATTTCATTGGTAAACATCAGCTCACTGATTGTCATGCCCGTTTTTTCGCATTGCTCAAGTAACTCTGCCGCACTTTTGAACGGATAGGGGGGCGTAAAGTCGGAGGCCAGCGCATCCGTTTCACCTTCTTCCACCACAAATCCACCGCCAACCGAAAAATAGGTTTTTCGTGCCAAGCATTTGTCTTTTTTGTCATAAACACTGACGGTCATGCCATTGGGATGGGCGGGTAACACCTGATCGTAGTGAAACACCAAATCCGCATCCCAACTAAACGGGACATAATGACTACCAGCAAAGGGCAGTTCGCCGCCGTTTTTAACCATTTTGGTCATGGTTTCAATGTCGTCTGATTCGATGGTGGCGGGCATTTCGCCCATTAGCCCCATCACACACGCGACGTCCGTGGCGTGGCCCTTTCCGGTTAACGCCAAGGAGCCGTATAAATCGACGCTCACGCGATGAATCGCATCGAGCGAGAGTGTTTGGATCGCGAATTGTGAAAAGCGTGCGCAGGCCAACATTGGCCCAACGGTGTGCGAGCTGGAGGGTCCGACACCGACTTTAAACAGGTCAAACATGCTGTGACTCATGGCATGTCTCCTACACAGGTAAGGTATGTATTGTTATTCGTAGATGTCTTTGTAGACACCTTGCATTGCTCACTCATCAGCAGTGCTACCTACAGTTTATATCCTTGCCACAGTACGCTAGCTGAAACGGGTCGCTGCAAGCGGCGAGGGTGACAACTAAGGACACGCTCTGATGATGATTTAAACATTTTGTTAACGTACCTAAGCCATAACTTTTCCGCAAAATAAATTTCCAATAGGAAACCTATGTTGTGATCGCGATGACAGAACGACCTCCTGCAGTGCGATCGACTTCTCAACGCAAACGTTTGCCTTTTTATCCTAAGCTGAGGTAAATTGCAAACAGCGTCAGGTGTCTCATTATCATTTTTTGTACAGTAATGCCCTGACAGCTTGTCATTTATGGACTTTTCTTCTCAAGCGTATTGTCGGCGATCCCATTGGTTCGCGAATTTGAGAGGAACGAGGCGATTGCACCTTGTCCAATAGGACTATATTTCCAATAGGAAACTTTTTTGTTAAAAGTGTTAACTATGCCGATGCCGTTCGAGGGTGGGATGTGTCAGAATGCGGCGTTAATAGAGTTAACAATGTCAGCGCGGAGGCAGCCCAACGGTGTCAACAAACCATTTAACACAGGATGTGTATCCCTCAATGCAGGTAGAAAAAGCGCAAATGGATGATGAACAACGTGCGCCAATTGCGCCGTTGCGGTTGGGCCCAAGATTAAAGACGATTCGGGTTGGCTTAGGGCTGACGCTCGAAGAAGCAAGTCAACGCACGGGATTAGCGCGTTCGACCTTATCAAAGATAGAGAATGAGCAAATCTCCCCGACCTTCCAAGCGATGCAAAAACTTGCTCACGGCCTAGACATTGACGTGCCTCAGTTGTTTGCGCCACCCAAAAAACGGCAAGCAACAGGGCGCCGTGATATCACACGAGCCGGTCAGGGTAAGGCGCATCCAACCGGTACCTACGAACACGAGCTACTGGCAACGCAACTGAGCAACAAGAAAATGATGCCATTTAAATCGCGTGTCCGTGCTCGCGCTTTTGAAGATTACAGTGACTGGATCCGTCACGACGGTGAAGAGTTCTTGCTGGTGTTGGAAGGCAGCATTCGCTTTTACTCCGAGTTTTATGAAGCGATCACCCTCAATGAGGGAGATAGTGTTTATTACGATGCCACGATGGGACACATGTTGGCATCGGTCAGTGAGGATGACGCACTCATCTTGTGGGTGACCGCATCTTAACGCAATGTCACGAAAACCGGCGACGCATCGTCGAGTAGCATTACTTTTTATCGCCATTTAGGCAGAACATGGAGTGAACAATGGCAGAGTTACTAACGACCCCACTACACGCATTACACATTGAGATGGGCGCAAAGATGGTTCCCTTTGCTGGCTATGATATGCCCGTTCAATATGCGCTCGGTGTTCGCAAAGAGCATCTCCATTGCCGCGAACACGCAGGTCTGTTTGATGTATCGCATATGGGGCAGGTTCGTCTCGAAGGAAAGGATGCAGCCAACGCGCTAGAAGCCTTAGTGCCTGTTGATGTCATTGATTTACCGGCAGGAAAACAACGTTATGGCGTGTTTACCAATGCACAAGGCGGTATTTTGGATGACCTCATGATTGCCAACCTAGGTGATCATCTCTTTCTGGTCGTCAACGCCGCCTGCAAAGCACAGGACATTCAGCACCTGCGCGATAACTTGAAAGGGGATGTGACCGTCGAGGTGCTTGACGATCGCGCCTTACTGGCACTTCAAGGCCCGAAGGCGGCGCAAGTGCTGGCGACATTCAACCCGGAGGTTAATGACATGGTGTTCATGGATATTCAACCTGTTGAGATTAATGGCATTTACTGCGTGGTGAGTCGTTCCGGTTACACCGGTGAAGATGGGTTTGAGATTTCGGTGCCGGCGGAGCACGCAGAATCGCTCGCCAAAGCGCTGCTTGCCAATGACGACGTGGAATGGGTTGGCCTAGGTGCACGTGATTCACTGCGTTTAGAATGTGGTTTATGCCTGTATGGTCATGATTTGGATACCACCACCACGCCGATCGAAGCGAGCCTTATTTGGGCGATCAGTAAGGTACGTCGTGCGGAGGGTGAGCGCGCCGGAGGCTTCCCCGGTGAGGCGAAAATTCTCGAGCAGATTGCCACTAAAGCGGTCAGCCGTAAGCGAATTGGTCTCTTGGGCCAAAGCAAAGCGCCTGTGCGTGAAGGCAGCAAGTTGTTCGATGCCAACGATAACGAAATTGGTATCGTGACCAGTGGTACCTTTGGTCCCACTAAAGGCATGCCGGTTGCGATGGCGTATGTGTCACCGGAATTTACCGCGGTGGGCACGGAGGTGTTTGCCGAAGTACGTGGTAAAAAGCTGCCCATGACCGTCGAGAAAATGCCCTTTGTACCTCAGCGGTATTATCGCGGCTAAATGCTTGCTACTTATATAGACGGCACAGATTACCTATTAATAATGATGAATAGGTATTCGATGTGCCGTCTTCATTTTTCATGAGACTTTACTGCGGCTGTTTCGATTCGTTCCTAACTCACATAACTCATATGGCCAAATTGCTGGCTGGATATGCCTATGTTAGCGTTTTAAAAAGCATAGGACTTGGGTATGGGTTGTGGATAACGAAAAGCCTTATTTTTCCTATTGGGGAAAGGCCAGTGCTGACATAGGAAGCGGGGATACTTATCACCAGCTGGCCTATCACTGTTTGGACGTAGCGGCCGTTAGCTATCACCTCCTTCATAAAGACCGGCCGCTCACGAAAGCCATTGCGGAATTTCTCGAACTCTCTCCGGAACAGCTACGAACCCTATGGTGTTTCATGATATCGCTTCATGACTTAGGCAAGTATGCGTCCGCATTTCAGGAACTGAACCTCAGTGTTTCCGCTGCCCTATTAAACCCTCGAAGTAAAAAAGAATATGACGGGCGAGAATACCGACATGACAGGCTAGGATATTATTTCTGGCAGCAGAATAAGACTGAGATAGCTCAAGCTATTTGTGGTCAGTCGGTCACTTCAATGGATGATGAAATAGCCATCTATGAAGCAGTTGACGTGCTGGCGCAATGTGTATTGGGACATCACGGTCAGCCAATCAATCGGCAAATGCCGCCATGGATTAAGTCTTTTACAGAAGTGCGTAACCATGATGCGGTGATAGCATTTATTGCCGATGTGAGTGAACTGTTTCAGCCGCAAATTAATATTGAGATATTGTCGTCTGCTGATTGGCGAACGCGACTTGAACAAGTGAGCTGGCAACTAGCAGGGCTGGCCGTACTGGCGGACTGGATGGGTTCAGATACTCACTTTTTTCCCTACGTCTCTCAGCCTCAACCGCTTGAACAGTATTGGCATTGTGCGCTGGCGTGTGCCGAACAAGCATTAAGCCATACCGACTTATCTCGCACACCGACAGTGACACCTTTTGGTGCCTTTTCCGATATCTTCCCCTTTTCCCCAACACCTTTGCAGGCTTGGGCGGCGTCGGTAGAAATCAACGACCAACCTCAGCTGTTTATCTTAGAAGATATGACAGGGGCAGGGAAGACTGAAGCCGCGCTCACACTCACACATCGACTCATGGCCGCAGGCGCGGCCGATGGTTTTTATTTTGGCTTGCCGACCATGGCGACATCCAATGCCATGTTTGATCGAGTCGCCGATCACTATACGCAAATGGTGAAACTTGGTGAGGGAGAACAAGCCAGTATTACGCTGGCACACGGTGCCCGTGATATGAATGACCGATTTCGAGAAATGGTGCACACCACAGGTACGGTAGATAGCAACTATCACCAGCGTGATGCAACCGTGACGGCACAATGTAATGCTTGGCTTGCGGATTCGCGCAAAAAAGCGTTGTTGGCACCTGTTGGCGTGGGCACCATTGATCAAGCGTTGCTCGCTGTTCTGCCTCGTCGGCACCAATCTTTGCGCTTGCTGGGGTTAAACCGAAAGATCCTGATTTTTGATGAAATCCACGCAGCGGATGAATATATGCTCGCCTTGTTGGAAAGCTTATTATCATTGCATCTGCATCAGGGCGGCTCGGTTATATTGTTAACGGCTACCTTATCTCAGCAACAACGGCAACGCTTATGTCAAGTTTGGCAGCAAGCCGCCGGTTTAGCTCCTGTGATGCCGAGTCAGGATCACTTCCCTTTAGCTACCCACGTGGCGATTGATAAAGCTCCAGCGCTGAAAGAAACCGCTATTTCTCGGCAAGCTAAACAAAAACGTGCGGTTGCAGTAGATATGCTCACTCAGTTTGATGACTGTTTAGCAACGGTGTTGACGGCGGTTGCTAAAGGGCAATGCGTGGTTTGGATAAGAAATACCGTGGATGATGCACGTGAAGCGTATGAAACGTTACTGAGCGGGCTTGAACAGCCAGACAGGTGCCATTTATTTCATAGCCGATTTATCTTAGCCGATCGAAAAAATATTGAGAAAACCGTTCTCGACAATTTTGGAAAAAGCAGTTCGCAATCAGAGCGTCAAGGTCGTGTATTAGTTGCGACTCAAGTTTTTCAAGAGAGCTTAGATGCTGACGCTGATGTGATGATATCCGATATTTGTCCGATTGATGACTTGATCCAACGCGCGGGACGTTTGCACCGTCATAAAAGAAACAAACAAGGTGCCTATATTGCGCAAGGTGACGACGAACGCGATCCTCCCGTTCTCTATATTCATGCTCCCTCTTGGGAAAACGAGCCGAAAGCCGACTGGCTAAGTCGTCACTTTCAACCCACGCAATTTGTTTATCGCTCACCTGGACGACTTTGGTTGGGGCTTAGAAAACTACGCCAATTAGGCGAAATCTGCATGCCAACGCATGCACGTGAATTGGTTGAAGCAGTTTACAGTGATGAAGCACTAGCACAAATTCCAACCGCGCTCCAACCTATGGAAGAAGAGTATTTGGGGAAAACATACAGTATTGGCGCGAGAGCACAGTCGCAATGTATTGATTGGCAATATGGTTATTGTGATCGCAGTGCAGACTATTGGTTTGATGATGAAACAGATATTAGTACCCGCTATAACGACATAGAAACCGTGGACGTTTTGCTGGTTAACGAACAAGCAGGTGAACTAGTGCCAATAGCAAAAGACAATCGATTTGCAGTGGCGCTGAGTACGGTCAAGCTGTCAAAAAGAAAGTACGCCGAACAACTTGCGCCTTTGCCCGAGCGGCTTGAGCCTGCATTGACAAAGTTGATCGAGCAACACCCTCATGTGAAATATATGAAAATCTGGTTGCCCGAAAACGATTCTCGTTTTGCTTATAGCGAGGAAAAAGGATTTTACGAGCAGCCACAGGAGGCGACATGAATTTAATTCAAGACCCATGATTGGATTATATCCATCGTAATGGCGACATTAAGAAACGGCCGATTACTGCGATATGTGATCCCGACGTCGTAGATTTTTCACTACCAAGAGCAGATTTTTATGGCGCAGCGTATCAGTTTGCTATTGGCTTATTACAAACCGCGTTTGCGCCAAAAGATTTGTCACAATGGCACCATTACTTTAAAACGCCACCGGCCGATGTTGTTTTGGAAGAGGCGTTTAATCAGGTCAGTCACGCCTTTAATGTGGATGGAGAGGGTCCCTTGTTTATGCAGGATTTTGATCCGCTCGAGGATGCACCATCGACCACGGTCTCAGGGCTATTGATAGAAGCGCCTGGCGCAAACGGCATAAAGAATAATACCGATCATTTTATCAAGCGGGGTATTGGCCAAGTGTTGTCCCTCGACATGGCAGCATTGGCTTTGTTTACATTGCAAATCAATGCACCTGCTGGTGGGTCTGGACATCGTGTCGGTTTGCGTGGTGGCGGACCGCTAACAACGTTAGTGATGCCAGTAACAAGCGAGGCCAGTCTGTGGGAAAAGCTTTGGCTTAATATTATTAATAAAGATTTTTGGCGGTATCCACCGCCCAATTTTACAGATGGTTCCGTTTTCCCGTGGCTTGCTCCTACGCAGACAAGTGAGAAAAAGGGCAGTGAAGTTTATGCCAATGCTGTTCATCCGTTACATGTTTATTGGGCGATGCCAAGACGTATCCGCCTAGAAGTTGAACATCGTGACGCAGAGTGTCAATTACTAGGTCAACAGGTTGAGCAAGTCGTTAACTATTACCGGACGCAAAACTATGGGGCCAATTATGATGGAGAATGGTCTCATCCTCTAACACCATATCGGTTTAACCCCCAAAAGCCTGAAGAACCCCCTTTTTCGGTTAAAGCGCAACCTGGTGGTATCACCTATAAAATTTGGGACACGTTAACACTACGTAGTGACGTCCAAGGCTATAAATGTGCAAAAGTGATTTCTCACTATTACGCTCTAAGTCAAAGGCACGGAAAGTTATTAGGTTACAGTCCACGTCTCAAAGCTTTCGGTTATGACATGGATAATATGAAAGCGAGAGGATGGTATAACAGCGAATTGCCTTTATTTGCTTTTAGCGAAGAGCAGCAAGAGGATGTGCTAACAGCAGTAAACACACTGCAAGATTTATCGGTCAAAAGGGCGTTGTTGATCAAATCATTCACCTAACGCACTGATCCCAATGGGGTTGCCCCCATCAATCAACTCGGTAACTAACA